>VGEJ01000008.1 GCA_016869335.1 Alphaproteobacteria bacterium
GGCGAGGCTCCCCGAAAGCAAGGTGCTGTTCCCGGGCGTGCTCGACACCACGAGCAACCGCATCGAGCACCCGGAGCTGATCGCCGACCGCATCTGCGTGTTCGCGGACATCGTCGGGCGCGAGCGGGTCATTGCCTCGACCGATTGCGGGTTCTCGACCATCGCGGGAGCGACGATGGTCGATCCCGACATCGTGTGGGCGAAGTTCGGGGCCATGGTCGAGGGTGCCCGCCTCGCCTCGCAGCGGCTGTGGTGAGGGTCGGGCCATGAAGCTGAGCCGGGAACGCATTCTGACGACCCACGTCGGCAGCCTGCCGCGTCCCGACGATCTGGTCGCCCTGCTGACGGCGCAGGAGCGCGGCCAGGCGGACGCGGCGGCGTTGCAGGCGCGGCTTGCCCAGGCGGTGCGCGAGGTGGTCGCGAAGCAGCGGGCGGTGGGTGTCGATGTCGTCAACGACGGCGAGATGGGCAAGATCAACTACGCCACCTACGTCAAGGAGCGCCTGACCGGCTTTGCCGGCGAGGACGCGCCGCGGGTGATCGGCACCGACCTCCAGGCCTTCCCCGCCTACCTCGAGCGCATCTTCGCGCGCGGCGGCATCGCGATCATGAAGCGGCCGGTGTGCACCGGCCCGATCTCGCACCGCGGACGGGAGGCGTTGGCGACAGACATCGCCAACCTCAAGGCGGCGCTCGCGGCCGATGGGGCAGCCGAGGGGTTCATGAACTCCGCCTCGCCCGGCGTGGTGGCGCTGTTCCTCGGCAACAGTTACTACCGCTCCCACGACGCGTACCTGTGGGCTCTGGCTGAGGCCATGCGCATCGAGTACGAGGCGATCACCGACTCCGGGCTGATTCTGCAGATCGACGCGCCCGACTTGGCGATGGGTCGCCACATCCAGTTCGGCGACAAGACCACCGCCGAGTTCCGCACCATCGTCGAGCGCCACGTCGAGGCGGTGAACTACGCCACCCGCCACATCGCGCCCGAGCAGATGCGGCTGCACCTGTGCTGGGGCAACTACGACGGGCCGCACCACCACGACGTGCCGCTCGCGGCGATCATCGATGTCGTGCTGCGCGCGCGCCCGGCCGGGATCTCGTTCGAGGGAGCTAATCCGCGTCACGAGCACGAGTGGAAGGTGTGGCGCGACGCCAAGGTCGCGGACGGCAAGGTGCTGATCCCGGGCGTGCTCACCTCGACCTCGAACTTCATCGAGCACCCGGAGCTGGTGGCCGACCGCATCTGCCGCTATGCGGCGATCGTCGGGCGCGAGCGGGTGCTCGCCTCGACCGACTGCGGCATGTCGACGACCGCCGGCTTCCCCAAGGTCGATCCCGACATCGGCTGGGCCAAGTACGCCGCGATGGCCGAAGGCGCCCGCCTCGCGTCCCAGCGCCTCTGGCCTTAGCAGCGGCAGCGCCTCAGGCGCGGCGGCGGCGGGGGAGGCGGCGGGTCGTGTCGAGCTTGGGCTGGGCGTGGCGGGTGTCGCGCGCCCGCGCGAGGTAGGGGCGGAGATAACGGCCGGTGTAGCTCGCCGGGCACGCGGCAACCTCGTCGGGCGTGCCGGCGATCACGATGCGGCCGCCGGCATCGCCCCCCTCCGGCCCTAGGTCGATGATCCAGTCCGCGGTCTTGATGATCTCAAGGTTGTGCTCGATCACCACCATGGTGTTGCCGGTGTCGACCAGAGCGTGCAGCACCTCGAGCAGCTTGCGCACGTCCTCGAAGTGCAATCCGGTGGTTGGCTCATCGAGGATGTAGAGGGTCTGGCCGGTCGCGCGGCGCGAGAGCTCCTTGGCGAGCTTGACCCGCTGTGCCTCGCCGCCCGAAAGCGTGGTCGCGGCCTGGCCGACGTGGATGTAGCCGAGTCCCACCTTCTGCAGCGTCTCAAGTTTTTCGCGGATCGCCGGGACGGCGGTGAAGAACCCCACACCTTCTTCCACTGTCATGTCAAGAACATCGGCTATAGATTTGTTCTTGAAAACGATTTCTAGCGTCTCCCGGTTGTAGCGCCGGCCGTGGCAAGCATCACACTGCACGTAAACGTCGGGCAGGAAGTGCATCTCGATCTTGATCAATCCATCGCCCTGGCAGGCCTCGCACCGGCCACCCTTGACGTTGAACGAGAACCTTCCAGGCTTGTAGCCGCGGGCCTTCGCCTCGGGGAGTTCCGCGAACCAGTCGCGGATCGGGGTGAAGGCGCCGGTGTAGGTCGCGGGGTTCGACCGCGGCGAGCGCCCGATGGGCGACTGGTCGATGTCGATCACCTTGTCGATGTATTCGAGGCCCTCGATGCGATCGTGCGCGCCGGCCTGCTCGCGCGCCCCGTGCAGCTTGCGCGCGGCGGCGCGGTAGAGCGTCTCGATGACCAGCGTCGATTTGCCGCTGCCCGAGACCCCGGTGACGCAGGTGAGCGTCCCGAGCGGGATGTCCGCGGTCACGTCCTTGAGGTTGTTGGCGCTGGCGCCGGCCACGCGAATGAAGCGGTCGCGCTTGCCCAGGCGCCGCGCGGCCGGCATCGGCACCTGGCGGAAACCGGTGAGGTACTGGCCGGTGAGGCTCTGCGGGTTGCGCTTGATCTCCTCGGGCGCTCCCTGGGCCACGACGAAGCCGCCGTGCGCGCCGGCGCCCGGGCCCATGTCGATGACGTAGTCGGCGGCGAGGATCGCTTCCTCGTCGTGCTCGACGACCAGCACAGTGTTGCCGAGGTCGCGCAGGCGCTTGAGCGTGTCGAGCAGGCGCGCGTTGTCGCGCTGGTGCAGCCCGATCGAAGGCTCGTCGAGCACGTAGAGGACGCCGGTGAGGCCCGAGCCGATCTGCGAGGCCAGCCGGATGCGCTGGCTCTCGCCGCCCGAGAGCGAACCGGCGTTGCGCGCGAGCGTCAGGTAATCGAGCCCGACGCTGACCAGAAAGCCGAGCCGCTCGTTGATCTCGCGCAGGATGCGGCGGGCGATCTCCTGCTGTTTTGCGGTCAGCGTCTCGGGCAGAGCATCAAACCACTCGCGCGCGGCGGCGATCGAGAGATCGACGCACTGCGCGATGTGCAGCCCGCCGATCTTGACCGCGAGCGCCTCCGGCTTCAGGCGAAAGCCGGCGCATGCCTCGCACGGTTTCGTGCTCTGGTAACGGCCCAGCTCTTCGCGCACCCACTCTGAGTCGGTCTCGCGCCAGCGCCGCTCCATGTTGGGGATGATGCCCTCGAACGGGCGGCGCGTGGTGTAGGTGCGCTCGCCGTCGTGATAGGCCATCTCCACGGGCTCGGTCGTGCCGAACAGGATGCCCTGCCGCGCCGCCTCTGCCAGCTCTGAAAACGGAATCGTGGTGCTTTCCTCGAAATGCCGCGCCAGGCATTCGAGCGTCTGGCCGTAGTAAGGCGAGCTCGATTTCGCCCACGGCGCCATTGCGCCCTGGCGCAGGCTGAGGCCGGCGTTCGGCACCACCAGCGCCGGATCGAAAAACATCTGGCTGCCCAAGCCGTCGCACTTCGGGCAGGCGCCATGCGGGTTGTTGAACGAGAACAGCCGGGGCTCGATCTCCTCGATCGTGAAGCCGGAGACCGGGCAGGCGAACTTGGCAGAGAACAGCGTGCGGGCGCCGGAATCGGCGTCCTCGGCGATCGCGATCCCATCGGTCAGGCCGAGCGCCGTCTCGAGGCTGTCGGCCAGCCGCGTCGCGATATCGGCGCGGACGACGATGCGATCGACCACGACCTCGACGTGGTGCTTGACTTTCTTGTTGAGCGCCGGTGCCGCCTCGATCTCATGCAGCTTGCCGTCGATCTTGACGCGCTGAAAGCCGCGCCTCAGCAGGTCGGCCAGCTCCTTGCGGTACTCGCCCTTGCGCCCGCGCACGATCGGCGCGAGCAGGTAGAGCCGCGTGCCCTCCGGCATCCTGAGGATGATGTCGACCATCTGCGTGACGGTCTGACTCTCGATCGGCAGTCCCGTGGCTGGGGAATAGGGGATGCCGACCCGGGCGAACAGGAGCCGCAGGTAGTCGTAGATCTCGGTCACCGTACCCACGGTGGAGCGCGGGTTGCGCGAGGTCGTCTTCTGCTCGATCGAGATCGCCGGCGACAGCCCGTCGATGGTCTCGACGTCCGGCTTCTGCATCAGCTCGAGGAACTGGCGGGCGTATGCCGACAGGCTCTCGACGTAGCGCCGCTGGCCCTCGGCATAGATCGTGTCGAAAGCGAGCGAGGATTTGCCCGAGCCCGAGAGCCCGGTGATCACCACCAGGCGGTCGCGTGGAATGTCGATATCTATCGACTTAAGGTTGTGTTCGCGCGCTCCGCGTACGACGATGGCCTTGTTCATGTTGGCCGCTGATGGACCGCCCGCAATCGCCGTGATAATAGGCGCATCGCCAGTTCCCGCGCGACCCCCAATCCATCCTGCGGCGAGCCGGACCGGCCCGCCAAGGAGATCACATGCGCGCTTGCGGACCGGGTCTGGTATCGCGACTCGCCGTGGTCATGGCGGCGGCCGGCGCGGTCACGCTGTGGGGGGCGACCGCGGCGGTGACCAAGTACGCCGTCGCCGAGATCGACTCGGTGATGGTCGGGATTCTCCGCACCGCGCTGGCGGCGCTCTTGACCGCCCCGCTCGCGCTCGCGTTGCAGCTCAAGATGCCACTCGCTGGGACCGGGCCGGCCTGGCTCGCGGTCTCCTCAATCGGCGGCTTCGTCGCGTTTCCGGTCCTGTTCGGCTTCGGCATCATCTACACGACCGCCTCGCACGCGGCGCTCATCATGGCGGCGCTGCCCATCTTCAGCGGGCTCTACGCCGCGGCCGTGAACCGGCGCTGGCCGGGCGGGCGGTGGTGGCTCGGGGTGGCCATCGCCTTCGCCGGCGAGTTCCTGCTGATCCACTTCCGGCTCGGCCTGGTCGACGGCGCCGCCGATGACGCCGTCTTGCTTGGCGATGCGCTGATCCTGCTGTCGTGCGCCGCCTCGAGCTTTGGCTACGTCGCCGGCGCGCGCCTCGCGCAGCTCGGCGCCGGCAGCATCGCCACCACCTTCTGGGGTGTCACGCTCGCGGGCCTCGCGCTGCTTCCGGTCCTGGCATGGCGCGAGCGCTACGTGGACTGGGACGCCGTCGGCTGGGCGAGCTGGGCCTGCGTCCTCTATCTCGCGCTCGGCGCCACGCTGGTCGCCTACCTGCTCTGGTACTGGGCGCTGGCGCGGGGCGGCGTCGCCCGCGTCGGCCTCGCCCAGTTCATCCAGCCGGTGATTGCCGTGGGCTTGGCGGCGGTGCTCCTCGGCGAGCGCGTCACTTTCGGGCTGGCGGCCGCCGCGGCGGTCATCGTGGCCGGCGTCGTGATCGCTCAACGGCCGCCACGAGTCGTCCCAGACATGGTGGCCGGGCGGCGACCCGTGTAAAGTGGTTGAGCGGAGACACGTGGGCCGGACCCGGGCGAAACCATGGCAGGCAGCGTCAACAAGGTGATCCTCATCGGCAACCTCGGGCGCGATCCCGAGGTGCGCCGAATGCAATCGGGCGATGCGGTCGTGAACCTGAGCGTCGCCACCTCGGAATCCTGGCGCGACCGCGAGTCGGGCGAGCGCCAGGAGAAGACCGAGTGGCACCGCGTCGTGATCTTTGATCAGAACCTGTGCAAGGTGGCCGAGCAGTTCCTGAAGAAGGGCGCCAAGGTCTATCTCGAGGGTCAGCTCCAGACCCGCAAATGGACAGATCAGAGCGGCCAGGAGCGCTACACGACGGAGGTCGTGCTGCCGCGGTTTCGCGGCGCCCTGACGATGCTCGATTCCCGCGGCGCTCCGCGCGAGGCGGGCGCCGCGGGCGGCGGCGAGCCCGACTACGACGAGCCGCGCGGCAGCGGCCGCAGCGGCGGGGCCGAGCTCGACGACGAGATCCCGTTCTAGTTCGGTCGGCACGCCGCAATCGCCGGCGCGGATTGCGCCCGCCGGCGGATGCGTCTAGACATGTCAATGCTTTGCGCGGCGCCGGCGGAACCGGGGTCGCGTTTTGTGTATCGGGCAAACGGGCCGGCGGTGACCACGGGCGATAGTTCCGAACGCGCGGCGACGCCGGTCTCCATCGAAGAGGAGATGAAGCGGAGCTACCTCGGCTACGCCATGAGCGTCATCGTCGCGCGCGCTCTCCCCGACGTTCGCGACGGGCTCAAGCCGGTGCACCGGCGCATCCTGTACGCGATGCACGAGGGCGGCTACCGCGCCGACCGCCCCTACCGCAAATCCGCGCGCATCGTCGGCGAGGTCATGGGTAAGTACCACCCGCACGGCGACCAGGCCATCTACGATGCCATGGTGCGCATGGCGCAGCCGTTCTCGATGCGCCTGCCGCTGATGGACGGGCAGGGCAACTTCGGCTCGATGGACGGAGACCCACCGGCGGCGATGCGCTACACCGAGACGCGGATGGCGCGGGCCGGCGAGGCGCTGCTCGATGACATCGATCGGGACACCGTCGATTTCGAGCCGACCTACGACGGCTCGGCGAGCGAGCCGAGCGTGCTGCCGGCACGTTTCCCCAACCTCTTGGTCAACGGTGCCGGCGGCATCGCCGTCGGCATGGCGACCAACATCCCGCCGCACAACCTCGGCGAGGTGATCGACGCCTGCTGCGCTTACCTCGATGACCCCGAGATCAGCGTCGATGGCCTGATGAGCCACGTGCTGGCGCCGGATTTTCCGACCGGCGGCCTTATCATGGGGCTTGCGGGCGCCCGCGCGGCATTCCGCACCGGGCGCGGCTCGCTCACCGTGCGGGCGCGGGTCCACATCGAGGAGCATGGCAAGGACCGCGCGGCCATCGTCGCGACCGAGATCCCGTTCCTGGTCAACAAGGCCCGCCTGGTCGAGCACATCGCCGAAGTCGTGCGCGACAAGCGCGTCGAAGGCATCGCTGACCTGCGCGATGAATCGGACCGCGACGGGGTCCGCGTTGTGATCGAGGTGCGGCGCGACGCCAGCCCCGAGATCGTGCTCAACCAGCTCTATCGCCACACCCCGCTCGAGACGACGTTCGGGGTCAACACGGTGGCGTTACGGGGGGGGCGTCCGCTCCTGCTCAATCTCCGTGACCTGATCAGTGCGTTCGTCGAGTTTCGCACCGAGGTCATCACGCGGCGCACCGCGCACGACCTCGGCAAGGCGCGCGAGCGGGCTCAGGTCCTGGTCGGCCTGGCGATCGCGGTCGCCAACATCGATGCCGTCATCGCCCTGATCCGGGCCGCTCCCGATCCGGCCGCGGCCCGCGCCGCTCTCACCGGGCGGGCGTGGCCGGCCGCGGACGTCGCTGCACTCATCGCACTGATCGACGACCCGGGAAACGCCATCCGCGACGGCGCCTACCGGCTGAACGAGCTCCAGGCGCGCGCCATCCTCGATCTCAGGCTGCAGCGGCTGACCGGCCTCGAGCGCGACAAGATCGCGGCCGATCTCGGTGAGATCGCGACCGAGATCAAGCGCCTGCTGAGCATCCTGCAGGAGCGCCCGATCCTCATGGCGCTGCTGCGCGAGGAGCTCCTCGCCGTCAAGGAGCGGTTCGCCACGCCGCGCCGGACCGAGGTATCGGAAGCGACCATTGACCAGGAGGACGAGGACCTCATCCAGAGCGAGGACATCGTGGTGACCATGAGCCACCACGGCTACGTCAAGCGGGTCCCGCTCAGCGCCTACCGGGCGCAGCGCCGCGGCGGGCGGGGTCGGTCGGGAATGGCTACGCGGGAGGAGGACTTCGTCACCCAGGTGTTCGTCGTCAACACCCATACCCGGCTCCTGTTCTTCTCCACCACCGGCCGGGTCTACATGCTCAAGGCGTATCGCCTCCCCGCCGCGACGCCGCAGGGCCGCGGCAAAGCGCTCATCAACATGCTCCCGCTGGCTCAGGGCGAGACCGTCGCCACGCTGATGCCCATGCCCGGTACCGCCGCCCAGTGGGACGAGCTCGAGATCGTGCTCGCCACCGCGCGGGGCAACATCCGGCGCAACCGCTTGTCCGATTTCGCGAGCATCATGGCAAATGGCAAGATCGCCATGAAGCTAGCGCCCGACGACCGGATAGTCGGGGTGCAGGTCTGTGCTCCCGATCAAGATGTGCTGCTCGCCGCGCGCAGTGGCAAGTGCATTCGCTTCCCCGTGACGGCGGTTCGCCTGTTCAAAGGCCGCACTTCGGCCGGGGTGCGCGGCATGCGAGTGAAGAACGACGACGCGCTGATCTCGCTTTCGACATTGCGCCATGTCGAGGTTGCGGCGCCGGAGCGGCGCGACTATATGCGCGCGGAGTCGCGGCTCGCGCCCGAGCGCCGCGCCGAGCTCGCGCGGGCCGAGGAGTTCATCCTGACGGTCACCGAGAACGGCTATGGCAAGCGGACATCGGCCTACGAGTACACGATCACCGGTCGCGGTGGCCTCGGCATCATCAATATCGAGACCTCCAAGCGTAACGGGGCGGTCGTGGCGAGCTTCACGGTCGCTGACGGAGACGAGGTCGTGTTGGTGACGGACGGCGGCCAGCTCATCCGCACCCCCGTGAACGACATCCGGATCGCCGGGCGCGATACGCAGGGTGTTACCTTGATCCGCATGGCCGAGGGAGAGCACGTGGTCTCCGTGGCGCGGTTAGCCGAGGCGGGGGTGGGCGAGGACGACGCCGACCCGGCCGATGCCCTGCCCGCGGCGCCCAGCAGCTGAGGCACGCGGTGCGCAAGGGAGCGGTCACCGGTGTCTATCCTGGGACGTTCGACCCGATCACGAACGGCCACATGGACATCATCGCTCGCGCAGCTAAGCTGGTCGATGATCTCGTGATCGGCGTCGCCGCCAACGCAGGCAAGGGGCCGTTCTTCACCCTTGAGGAGCGGGTAACGATGGTCCAGGAAGAAGCAAAGCCGATCACGACGAACGGAGGCCGCAAGGTCGTCACCCGTCCGTTCGACAACCTGCTCATGCACTTCGCGGCCGAGCTCGGGGCGCGGATGATCATCCGTGGCCTGCGCGCTGTATCGGACTTCGATTTCGAGTTCCAGATGGTCGGCATGAACGCGCGGCTCAACCCGGAGATAGAAATGGTTTTTCTCATGGCATCGGAGCGCCACCAATTCATCTCGTCGCGCTTCGTCAAGGAGATCGCCTTGCTCGGCGGCGATGTGTCGAGCTTCGTTTCGCCGCGGGTCGCGCAGGGCCTTACCGCCCGGGTCGCCGCGCGGGGTGCGGTCTGATGCGCCGCGCCGCCAAGATCGCCGCGGTGATCGGCGCGCTCGCGCTCGCCGGCGAGGGCGCCGCCGCCGATCTCGAGAACACGCTCTACCTCGATCTCAAGGACGGCCGGGTGACGATCGAGATGCTGCCCGCAGTGGCGCCGAACCACGTCGCCCGAATCAAGGTCCTGACGCGCCAAGGCTTCTACGATGGGCTGCCGTTCCACCGCGTCATCGACGGCTTCATGGCGCAGACCGGCGATCCGCGCGGCGATGGCACCGGCGGTTCGGGGACGAAGCTCGGGGCCGAGTTCTCGCCGACGCCGCACCGCCGCGGCGTCGTCTCGATGGCGCGTGCGGCCGACCCCAACAGCGCCGACAGCCAGTTTTTCATCGTCTTCGCCGACGCGCCCCACCTCGATGGCCAGTACACCGTGTGGGGGCAGGTGACAAAGGGCATGGAGTTCGTCGATCACATCAAGCGCGGCGACATGGCGCGCAACGGCGTGGTGCCCGAGCCGGATCGGATCGTGCGGTTGCGCGTGGCGGCCGACGTGCCGGCAGAGGACTGAGCGATGGCCGATCCCGATGCAGGTCGGGGCGTTCGATTTCGACTTGCCGCCGGACCGGATCGCGCTCCGGCCGGCCGTGCCGCGCGATGCGGCGCGGCTGCTCGTCGTCGGTGACGCGCTGGCCGATCGCCATGTGCGCGATCTGCCCGACCTGCTCGGCCCCGGCGACCTGCTGATTCTCAACGACACGCGGGTGATCCCGGCCCAGCTCCGGGGTCGGCGCGGGCAGGCCCGGCTTGGCCTGACCCTCCACCGCACGCTCGGTTCCGCACGCTGGCTCGCGTTCGCCAAGCCGGCCCGGCGGTTGCGGGCGGGCGACGCGGTCGAGATCGGCGAGGGCTTCCGGGCGGTGGTCGAGGACCGGCTGGCCGAGGGCGAAGTGCTGGTGCGCCTCGAGGCTGAGGGCGGTGACGTCACGGCGGCGCTCGCCGCACACGGACAGACGCCGCTGCCCCCCTACATCGCCGCGCGCCGCGCCGCCGATGCCGCCGACCGCGGCGACTATCAGACCGTGTTCGCACGGCGGCCGGGCGCCGTGGCCGCGCCGACTGCGGGACTGCACTTCACGCCGGATCTGTTCGCCCGCTTGGACGCGCGCGGCATCGGTTGCGTGTTCGTGACGCTGCACGTGGGCGCCGCCACGTTTCTGCCGGTGAAGACCGCCGATACCGCGGACCACCGGCCGCGCGCCGAGTGGGGCGAGGTGGGGGAGGCGGCCGTGCTCCGGATCGCCGCGGCACGAGATGCCGGCAAGCGCATCGTCGCGGTCGGCACCACGTGCGTCCGCCTGCTCGAGGCCGCAGCCGATGCGAGGGGCACCGTGCGGCCGTTCCGCGGCGAGACCGATCTGTTCGTCGTGCCCGGCTTCCGCTTCCGCGTGGTCGACCGGTTGCTCACCAACTTCCACCTCCCGCGCTCGAGCCTGTTCATGCTCGTCGCGGCGTTCGCCGGGCTCGAGCGCATGCGGCGGGCCTACGCGCACGCGATCGGTGCCGGCTATCGGTTCTACTCCTACGGCGACGCCTGCCTGCTCGATCGCGAGGTGATGTGAGCGATCTCCTCCCCTTCGCCGTGACCGCGCGCGATGGGGCGGCACGCGCGGGGCGGCTCGACACCGCGCACGGCGCGGCGCTGACACCCGCGTTCATGCCGGTCGGGACGGCGGCCACCGTCAAGGCGGCCCACCCCGAAGCCGTCGCCGCGAGCGGCGCCGAGATCATCCTGGCCAACACCTACCACCTCATGCTGCGGCCCGGGGCCGAGCGCCTCGCCCGCCTCGGTGGACTGCACCGCTTCATGAACTGGTCGGGGCCGATCCTGACCGACTCGGGCGGCTTTCAGGTGATGTCACTCGCCAGTTTGCGCGAGATCGGCGAGGACGGCGTGGCGTTTCGTTCCCACCTCGATGGCAGCCGCCATGACCTGTCGCCCGAGCGGTGCATCGAGATACAGCATCTCCTGGGCGCCGATATTGCGATGGTGCTGGATGAGTGCACGCCGTTTCCGGCGACCGAGGCGGAGGCCGGGCACTCCATGCGCCTCAGTCTGCGCTGGGCGGCGCGGTGCCGCGCTGCGTATCGGGAGAGGCCCGGTCACGGCCTGTTCGGCATCGTTCAGGGCAGCGTCTACCCGACGCTGCGGAGCGAGTCCGCGGCCGGCCTCCGCGCCATCGGCTTCGACGGCTACGCTCTCGGCGGGCTCGCGGTCGGCGAGAGCGGCGCACAGCGGCTGGCGATGATCGAGCACGCGGTACCCGAGCTGCCGCCCGAGCGGCCGCGCTACCTGATGGGTGTGGGCAAGCCGCAGGACATCGTGGCGGCGGTCGCCCGTGGCATCGACCTCTTCGACTGCGTGCTGCCGACGCGGTCTGGGCGCAACGGCCAGGCGTTCAGCCGCCACGGGCCGATCAATCTGAGAAACGCCCGCCATGCCGAGGACCCGCGACCGCTCGATCAGCACTGCGCGTGCCCGGCCTGCCGGCGCTACAGCCGCGCCTACCTGCATCATCTGGTGGTTGCAAAAGAGATCCTCGCGGCGATGCTGCTGACGCAGCACAACCTGCACTACTATGGCGCGCTCATGCGCGATCTGCGCATGGCGATCCGCGCCGGCGACCTCGCCGCCTTCGTGACGCGGTTCGAGGGCGAGCAAGCGGCGGGCGATATCCCGCCGCTCTGAGCGCTAACCCGGACCGCCGCGGCTGGGCGCAAGCAGCGCCTCGACGTGCTCGTGGGCGTTGCCAAGGGCGCGGCGGAAGCGGCGGGTAAGCGGACCGACGTCGCCCGCGCCGATGCGCCGCCCGTCCACGCCGATCAGGGGGCAGAGGCCGAGCAGGCTGCTGGTGAGGAAGGCCTCCTCGGCGCTCTCGAGCGCGGCCACGGGGATGCTCTCCTCGCGCACCCCGAGGCCGTGACGCAGCGCGAGATCGAGCACGAGCGCGCGCGTGACGCCGGGCAGGGCCCCCTCGCTCACGGCCGGCGTGATGCAGGCGCCGTCCGCGATCAGGAAGAGGTTGGCCGCACTCGCCGACGCGAGGTTGCCGGCAGCGTTGCGCATGAGCGCCTCCTCCGCACCGCGCTCGGCGGCCTCCATCCGTGCCAGCACCGCATCGAGGTGACTCAGGCTCTTGATCCGCGCCATCGGGGAGTGCTCGTTCCGCCGGACGCCGTGGGCGATCACCGCCCGCATCACGCTCGGCGGCGGTCCGGCCGGGGTCGCGGCGATGAGGAGCCGAGGGCTCGGCGGGTCGGGCGGCAGCAGCTCGGGCGGACCGGTGCCACGGGTCAGCGTGATGCGCACCGCGGCGCGTTCGACGCCGAGGCCGTTGGTCTCGATGGTCGCGGCCAGTGCCCGGCGGAGCGCGTCGTCACTGACCGGCAGCCGCAGACCGATCGCCTGAGCCGACCGGCGAAATCGAGCGAGATGGGCGCCGAGAGCAAGAACGCCGCCCCGCTCCACCGCGAAGGTCTCGAACACGCCATCGCCGAGCAGGAAGCCGCGGTCGCGCGGGTCGATCCGCGCCGCGCCGGCCGGGATGAACGCGCCATCGATCCAGAGGATCACATCGGTCTTGTGGCGCGAAACCGCCCAGGACGCAATTGGCGGCCGCGGCGCTCCGATTGACGCCTGGAGCGGCCGTCCTTACCGTGACCCTCATTCCGCTTCGGAGAAGGACATGACGGCCGAGGAACTGCGTGCCCTGCAAGCGCCACTGAAGTCCCGCTACCGCGACGATCCGAAGGCAGCGCTATGGACGCTCACGGCCCGGGCGCGGCTCGGCGTGGCGACCGTGACGGCCGAGGTCGGCACCCATTCGGGCCCGGTCGTCGCCGGCCTGCATCCGGCGACCGGCGGCAACGGGCGCGAGGCATGCTCGGGCGACATGCTGCTGGAGGCGCTGGTGGCGTGTGCCGGCGTCACGCTGTCGGCGGTGGCGACAGCGCTCGCGGTGCCGCTCCGAGCCGGGACCGTGGTAGCGGAAGGCGACCTCGACTTCCGTGGCACGCTCGGGGTGGCGCGGGACGCTCCCGTCGGGTTCGCCGCCATCCGCTTGCGCTTCGCCCTCGACACCGATGCGCCGGCGGCCGACCTCGACAAGCTGATCGCGCTCACCGAACGCTACTGCGTGGTCTACCAGACCCTGCGCGGCGGTCCGGCGATGAGCGTGAGCCACAGCGTCATCCCGCGCGCGGCCTGAGGGTCAGCCGACGAGCTCGTCGAACCAGGCGAAGAGCGGGGCGAGGTCGCGACACCGCCCGTAGCCGTGATCCACGAATGCGGGCTCGCCGATGCACGCGGGCACCGCCTCGTCGCACAGCATGTCGAGGCCGTTGTGGCGCAACAGGTTGGCGCTCGGGTGCCCTTTGGGGAACCGCGCGCCCTGGCCGGCCACCAAACGCCGCCTCGCAGTAGTGGTCTCCCGGGTCGCGCGCGCGGACCGGCTGATCGATGGACCGCCGCGGGCGGGGTGCCGCCGGCTCGCTGCCCCGCTTTCCGCCCGCTAGTCTGCCGCTCTGATACACCACTTTTTCGAGGATCAGGTGCTGCTGATCGTCATAGGACTCGCGGACCACCTTGATCCCGTCGGGCCGCGTTTGAGCTTCCAGCGAGCGCGCCTCGTCGATGGCGTCCTCCCGCTGGTTCGTGCCGAACCGGCCTTGGAGAACCCAGCGCCCGCCGGTCAGGATGTAGATCTCGTAGGTTGTTTCCACGACCTAGCCGTTCGGCCGCGCCCTGCGCCCCCTGAGGGCCCACCCCATAGTACCGCGGCATCGGGCCGGTGCGTCGCCGCGGCACGAACAACCAGAAGTCAACGCCAACAACCGCTTACGCGGCGATCCTCAGGCGCCGGGGGGGCGCCCGCCTGAGGCGCGGCCATCGTCGCTGACACCCGTTAAGCTAGAATAAACCGACAATGCGGCCGTTTTCATCGACGGAGATGCTGTTGGCCGCGGGCACCCGCGGCAGGCCAGGCATGGTCATGATGTCACCACAGATCGCGACGACGAACTCGGCACCGCCCGCCAGCCGAAGCTCGCGGATCGGGATGACGTGGTCGGTCGGGGTACCCTTGCGGTCGGGATCGGTCGAGAAACTGTATTGGGTCTTGGCGATGCACACCGGGAAGTGGCCGAAGCCGCCCTTCTGGAAGTCGTCGAATTGCCCGCGGACGCGGGCGTCGGCGGTGATGTCCGCGGCGCGATAGATCTTCTGGGCGATTGTGCGCACCTTGTCCCAGAGCGGCATGTCGTCGGGGTAGAGCGGGGTGAAGCGCGCCGGCCCGGTGGCGATGGTCTTGACCACGGTATCCGCCAGCTCGGCCGCGCCGGCGCCGCCCGCCGCCCAATGGTCGGCAACCACCGCCGTGGCCCCCTGTCTCTCGCACGCCTCGCGCACCAGCGCGAACTCGGCCGCGGTGTCGGTCGAGAAGCGGTTGATCGACACCACCACCGGCACGCCAAAGCCGCGCACGTTCTCGGTATGGCGGGCGAGATTGGCCATGCCGGCCGCGACCGCCTTGACGTCCTCGCGCTTGAGGCTGTCGCGGGCCACGCCGCCGTGCATCTTGAGCGCGCGGATCGTCGCGACGATCACCGCGAGGTCGGGCTTGAGGCCCGCCTTGCGGCACTTGATGTCGAAGAACTTCTCGGCGCCGAGGTCGGCGCCGAAGCCCGCCTCGGTCACCACATAGTCGGCAAGCTTCAGCGCCATCCGCGTCGCGATTACCGAGTTGCAGCCATGGGCGATGTTGGCGAACGGCCCGCCGTGAACGAAGGCCGGGTTGTTCTCGAGGGTTTGCACCAGGTTCGGTTTGAGCGCGTCCTTGAGGAGCGCAGTCATGGCGCCGGGTGCCGCGATGCTCTCGGCGCGCACCGGCTTGCGGTCGCGGGTGAAGCCGATGACGATCTTGCCGAGCCGTTCGCGCAGGTCCCTGGCATCGCGCGCCAGGCAGAAGATCGCCATCACCTCGGACGCGACCGTGATGTCGAAGCCATCCGAGCGGGGGAAGCCATTGGCGACGCCACCGAGGCCGTTGACGATCTCGCGCAGGGCCCGGTCGTTCATGTCGACGACCCGCCGCCACGACACGCGGCGCAGGTCGATCTGCTGCTCGTTGCCCCAGTAGATGTGGTTGTCAAGCATCGCCGCGAGCAGGTTGTTGGCGACACCGATGGCATGGAAGTCGCCGGTGAAATGGAGGTTGATGTCCTCCATCGGCACGACCTGGGCGTAGCCGCCGCCGGCTGCCCCGCCCTTCATGCCGAAGCACGGCCCGAGCGATGGCTCGCGCAGACAGATGATGGCCTTCTTGCCGATGCGGTTGAGAGCATCGCCGAGCCCGACCGTGGTCGTGGTCTTGCCCTCGCCGGCGGGGGTCGGGGTGATCGCCGTGACCAGGATGAGCTTGCCGTCTGGCCGAGCGGACAGCGTGTTCATGTAGTCCAGCGAAACCTTGGCCTTGTGATAGCCGTAAGGCTCGAGCGCGCTGCCGGGAATGCCGAGACGATCGCCGGCGAGCTCGATCACCGGGCGCATGCGCGCCGCCTGGGCGATCTCGATATCGGACTTCGGGTTGGCGTGTTGGTCGGCAGCCGATGCGGTCATGCGCGGAGCCTCGTTGGGCGGGGATGGAACGGTGGGAAGGCCGCATATTGTGCAAAGCGAAAGCGCGAAACTCAAGGCGAGTTCAGCCGATCTGGCGTTCGCTTCGGGCCGGCTCGTCCGCGATCAATCGGCCACCGTCCATCGCCATGACGCGATCAGCGAGACCCAGCAGGGCCTGGCCGTGGGTGATGATCAGCATGGCGAGGTCGGGCTTGATGCTTGCCAGGTTGCGCGCCACGCGCGCCGCACTCGCGTCGTCGAGCGCGCTGGTCCCCTCGTCGAGCACCAGGAGCGCGGGGCGGCGATAAAGGGCGCGCGCGAGGGCGATGCGCTGGCGCTGGCCGCCCGAGAGCTGCACGCCGCGCTCGCCGACCAGCGTCGCGAATCCGTCGGGCTGCGCGGCGATGAACTCCGCCGCGTCGGCCAGTCGCGCCGCTTCCGCCAGTCGCGCCTGGTCGAGCGGCTCGGCGAAGGCGATGTTCTCGGCGATGGAGCCGTGGAACAGCGCCGCCTCCTGCGGCACCAGTCCGATCCGCCGCTGCCAGGCGGGCAGATCGACGCTCTGAAGCGGTGTGCCATCGAGCCGGACCTCGCCGGCCTGCGGGGTGAGGAGGCCGGTGACAAGATCGATCAGCGTGCTCTTGCCTTGCCCGGAGGCGCCGACGATCGCGAGGGCTTCGCCGCGCCGGAGTTCGAATGACGCCTCATGCAGTACCGGCTCGCGCACCTCGGGGTAGCGGTAGCTCAAACGCTCGAATGACAGGCTCCGATCGAGGTGCGGCGGGACGCTGCCGCGTTGCGGCGCCGGCGCTTGGCGGCACGCCTCGAGCCGGGCGAACCACTCGCCGACCCACGCGGCATGGTTGGCTGCACGGTAGAGGCAGCCCTGGAGGCTGACGAGCCGCGGGGCCAGCCGATAGAACAGGGCGAGAAACACGAGCGCGGTGGCGATCGGCCACTCCCCTAGCACGACAACCAGCAGGAGGAGGCCGGCCACGAACAGGATGGCGGTTCCCTCGAAACCCGCGCGCCCCCGCTCGACCCGTACCTCTTGCAGGGCGCGCGCGGCGCGATAGCGGCCGAGGCTCTGGCCGTAGCGGTCAATCATGAAGCCGCGGAGTCCTTGGCTGAACAGGAGCTTGGCGTGGCCCAGCGCCTCGTTGCCTTGGGCGGTCAGCGCGGCGTCGGCTTCGCTTGCGCTGGCCGCCGCCGTTCGCGCCCGTCGCATCTCGCCGAGGTAGAGCGGCAGCACGATGACCCCGAACGCCAGAGCGACGAGCGTCAGTTTCCATGCGAGCAAGAGCGCCACGGCGAGGTACACCGCCGCCGCCACCGCCATGGTCAGTGCATAGAGGAGGAAGTAGAGGCCGAGGCTCGCCTGGATCGGATCGCTGGTCAATGACTTGAGCAGTTCGCCGCTCTTGAGCCGGGCGAGCGCCGTCCACTCCATGGCCATGATGGCGCCGAACAGGCGCCGACGCATGTCGGCGTCGGTCGCCGCGACCAGGCGGTAGATAGCGGCGCTTGCGCTGTAGTTCAGCCCGGCCGACAGCGTCCCGACGGCGGCGAAGGCGAGGAGTAGGTTGACCGCCGAGAGCGGAACCCCCGCCGCCACCAGGGGCGCCAGCACGAGCTGCGCGGCCAAGCTCTGCGAGCCGGAAGAGGGCGTGCCCGCCGCGGCGATCTCGATCAGCGGCACGATCAGCACGATGGCGGCACCCTCGAGCAGGCTCGCCGCGCTCGCCAGCACCAGAACGAGACCGACCGCGAGCGGCCCGGCGGCGATGGCGTGGCGGTAGAGCCCGAGGCCGCGCAGGTGGTTCATCGCCGCTGGTGCGCCACCCGCGCCCGACCGGACCCGAGGCGTGCGGCGCGGCGGCCCGGTGCTTCCGCCAGCAGCGCCCACAGGCGCGGGATGACGTGATGGTAGTCGACTGCCTGTTCTCCGTAGGCGCGTGCCGCGGCCTGCTCGGCGGCGAAGGCGCCATCGTCCATGTCGAGGAGAGTCCGCATGCGCGCAGCGATCTCGTCCGGCCGCACCGCCGACAGCACCGGTGGGCGGGCACCGTAGATCGCTGCCGCATAGTCCTCATCGATCGAGGACACCATCACCGTGCCGATCGTGAAGGCATCGCGATGGAGTGCACCCGGCATGGTCTGGTCCTCGCCGAACTCGTTGAACAGGACGGCGTTGGGCAGCGCTAGGTAGGTCAGCATGTCGATGTAGGGCAGGTGGGGCACCCAGTCGATGAATGGCTCGAGCCCTTCGCGCCGGACCAGGCGGCGTAACGCCGCGACATCATCGCCATGACTGGCGAGCACGAGCCGGATAGCCCCGCGTTCGAGGTCGGCACGCACGGCGGCGAGCGCGGTGATGAAACGATCGACCCCCTTGTACGCCGAGTCCGTGGGGTCGCGGTAGTTGATCCGGGTGAGCCACAGGAACACCCGGCGGTATGTCCGGTAGCGCCGGGTCAGCTCGGCAAGCAGGTCGGCCCGCACCTTGCGGCGGTTGCCCGCCGCGTCCTCGGGCATGCCGAGCATGGCCCGGCGGTCGCCGAGCCCCAGGCGATCCAGGGCGGCCAGGTTGATCGCGAAGTTCTCGATGACGGTGTCGATGTCGCGGATGGCGCCGCGCGCGAACGGGGTGCGCAGGATGCGATAGATCGCGGCCGGCACACCCTTCCAGCGCGGCGCGAATGGAAACGGCGCCTCGGCGACGTCGCCGCCGATCGCATAGAGCACCTTCGGCATAGCCAGGGTCCACGAGGCGAGGAGGCCGCGCGTGCCGCTCACCACCGCAACGTCAAACGTGCCTGCAAGCCGGCGCTTGAGCGTGGCCGGCAGGATCGGCATGTGCGGGCTCGGCCAGCCGCGCCGGACGTGGTACCAGGATGGATAGCGCCCGGCGACCTCGGGATCGATCAGCTCCGGTTGGCTGCGCGGGAGGTCGAGGTCGAAGGTGTAGACCTCGCCCGCGACGCCAAGCTCGCGGCTCCACTTGCAGAGCTCGTAGCCGAGGTTGTCCTGGCCGCCGAGAAACAGGATTCGCATCGCCCGTGCCGCCCGGGGCTGGGCCGCGCTC
>VGEJ01000009.1 GCA_016869335.1 Alphaproteobacteria bacterium
CATCGCCGGCGGCCCGCTGCACGACCTCGCGGCGCTGTTCGAGGGTGGGAGCGATACGCAACGCGTCGTCGTGCTGCTGCGCCTGCTCGGGCGCGAAGTGCGCGTGCGCCTCGCGCCGCATCAGCTCGAACGCAACGGCTAGATCAGTGGCTGAGCCCCGGGGGCGCCGAGAGCGCTGACCGGACGCCTGGCGCCACGCACCAGGATCGCCGCGTATAGCGACAGCTCGATCACCAGCCACAGCAGAGTGTAGCCGGGCCGCCACACGGCAAGTACCGCCGGAAGCCCGACCAACCCGAGGTAGACCGCCAGGCCGTAGCGCCACGGCAGCCAGCGCTTGAGGACATGGTGGAGATGACTGCGATCGGAGCTGAACGGCGAGCGACCGGCAGCGATCCGCGTCGCCATCAGGCGCAGGCAATCGAGCACCGGGACGCAGAACCACAGAACGATCACATCGGCGCGCAGCCCGTCGAAGCCGACGGCGTAGACGTAGACCGTCAGGAGCCCGATCAGAATGCTGATCCCGTAGCTTCCGGCATCGCCGAGGAAGAGCCGGCCTCGCAGGTTGAAACCCAGGACGATCGCCAGCGCGCCGATCAGCGTCACGAGGACCGGCGCCAGATGAGCCGGGGCGTAGGCCAAGAGGAGAGCGCTCCACAAGAGCGCGAGCCCGCCAGCCAGACCGTCCTCGCCATCGGCCATGTTCACCGAGTTCTGCAGCCCGACGAGGCAGGCCAGGGTGAACAGCCACGCCGGCCACCCCGCGAGCACGATGAGCTTGGGCGCGACCGTGAACAGCAGGAACTCGATTCGCAGCGCCGGTACGGCGAGCAACGCGACGGCGCAAAAGACGATCGCGGCCACCAAGCGGTACAGCGGACGAATCGACCGCCGATCGTCGACAAAGCCGAGCACCATGAACGCCGCGGCGCCGAGAGCCAGCGTAAGGTAGAGCGGGGCGAGATCGGTGCGTGCGGCCTGCACCACCGCCATCACGACGACCGGCACGAGAACCGCGATGCCGCCCACCAGCGGCGTCGCGCGCGCGTGCACCTTGCGCCGACCATCGGGAACATCGACGACGCCGAGGCGCGCCGCGAGCGGGCGCGCGCACAGGCAGATGATGAACGCGAGGGCGAGCAGCCCCAGGACGATCGCTGACACGCCGAGTACCCAGCCGACTCCTCCGGCCACTAGAGTGGGACCACGCCGGGTTGTCAAGCCGCGCCGACCAGCGGCCGGCACCTAGCTGGCGGGCAGCGCGACACCGCTCGCCGCGAGCTCGCGGCTGAGCGCGGCCTCGAGCCGCGCCAGTGCGGCTGGGCTCTCCGCCTCGACCCGCGCAACCAGCACCGGCTGGGTGTTCGACGCGCGCAGGAGCCACCAGCCGCCGCCGCCGCTGACGCGCACGCCATCCGTCGGGTCGACCATCGCTCCGGCGGCCGCCAGCCGTGCACGCACCTCCTCGACCACCGCGAACTTGCGGGCGTCTTCGCACGGGATGCGGATCTCGGGGGTGTTCAGCACGATGGGCAGCGAATCACGTAGCGCCGCCAGGCTGTCGGCCTGGCTCGAGACCATACTGACGACCCGGACGGCAGCGTAGAGCGCGTCGTCGAAGCCGAGGTAACGGTCGGCGAAGAAGATATGACCGCTCATCTCGCCGGCGAGCGGGGCGCCGACTTCGGCCATCTTGGCCTTGATATGGGAGTGCCCCGTGCGCCACATCAGGGGTTGGCCGCCAAGCCGGCGGATCTCGTCGAACAGCACCTGGCTCGCCTTGACGTCGGCCATGATCACCGCGCCGGGCCGCTCTCGCAGGATCTCGCGCGCGAACAGTGCGAGGAGCTGGTCACCCCACAGGATGCGGCCGCGCTCGTCGATCACCCCGATGCGGTCGCCGTCGCCGTCGAACGCGATGCCGACGTCCGCCTTCTCCGCTGCCACCGCGTCCTGGAGCTGGCGCAGGTTCTCGGGCACCGTCGGGTCGGGATGGTGCGCCGGGAACGTGCCATCGACCGCATCGTTGAGCAGGATGTGCCGCCCCGGCAGCGCCTCCGTCAGGGCGCGTAGCACGGCACCGGCGGCGCCGTTGCCCGCATCCCACACGATCGCGAGCGGCCGGCTGCCGCGGTAGGCGGACGCCAGTGTCGCGACGTAGGCCTCGGTGACCGGCTGGGACGTGACGTGCCCACCCGCCACGGCCGGCACGCCACGCGCGGCCGCCGCGCCGAGCGCCTGAATGTCGGGCCCGAAGAACGGCTTCTTGCCGAGCATGAGCTTGAAGCCGTTGTAGTTGGCTGGGTTGTGGGAGCCCGTCACCATGATCCCGCCGTCGGCGCCTGCGGTGAGGACCGCGTAATAGAGCATCGGCGTCGGGCCGAGGCCGGCGCGGACCGCCTGGAGACCCGTGGCGATCAATCCTTCCACCAGCGCCGCCTCCAGCTCGGGCGAACTGAGGCGCCCATCGTAGCCGGTGTAGACCGTGCGGCCCCCGCCGCGCGCCACGATGGCGCCGAAGGCCTGACCGACGCTGAACGCGTCGGCCGCCGAGAGGGTCTCGCCGACAACCCCGCGGATGTCGTACTCGCGCAGGATGGATGGATCGAAGGCATGGCGGGCCATGGCGGGCCTCTGCGGTCGGGCGGCTGGCTCATAGCACGGCCGCGCGACCGACAGAACCCCGTGCAGATGGCCGCGCAACGCGGCTCGCGAGCGTCGGCGGTTTCGGCTTATAACAGCGCATGTGCGGCATCGCCGGCTGGATCGACCTCGGGCGCGCCACGCCGGCGGAGCGCCTTTCCGCGACGGTGCACGCGATGGCCGAGACGCTGCGCCATCGCGGGCCCGACTCGAGCGGCGCCTGGGTCGATGCCGCCGAGGGAGTGGCGCTCGGCTTCCGCCGCCTCGCCGTGATCGACCTCACCGCCGAGGGCGATCAGCCGATGGTGTCGGCCGATCAGCGTTTCGTCATCGTCTACAACGGCGAGATCTACAATCACCTGGCGCTGCGCACCGAGCTCGAAGCGCTCGGCCATCGGTTCCGCGGCCGCAGCGATACCGAGGTTCTGCTCGCGGCGATCGTGCAATGGGGTTTGCCGGCCGCGCTTGTGCGCAGCATCGGCATGTTTGCGTTGGCGCTGTGGGACCGCGCCGAACGCCGGCTGTGGCTCGCGCGCGACCGGCTCGGCATCAAACCGCTCTATTATGGCCGGTTCGGCGATCACTTCCTGTTCGGCTCGGAACTGCGCGCGCTGCGCGCCCACCCCTCGTGCGGCAACGACATCGATCGCGATGCGCTCGCGCTCTACATGCTCAGAAACTGCGTGCCGGCGCCGCACGCGATCCTCCGCGGCACCGACAAGCTGCTGCCGGGCGCCGTGGCGACGCTAGCCCTCGGCGACAGCCAAACCGAGCCCTCGGTCAGGCCGTATTGGTCGCTGAGGGATGTCGCCGAGGCGGGCGCGCGCGATCCCCTCACGGGGACCGAAACCGAGGCGGTGGATGGTCTCGAGGCAGTATTGACTGACGCGGTCCGCCTCCGCCTCATCGCCGACGTTCCGCTCGGCGTCTTTCTCTCGGGCGGGGTCGACTCGAGCACGGTGGCCGCGCTGATGCAGCGGGTCAGCGACCGCCCGGTGAAGAGCTATACCGTGAGCTTCGGCGAGGCCGCCTACGATGAGGCTGCCGCGGCGCGCGCCATCGCACGGCACCTCGGTACCGACCACCACGAGGTACGGCTCGGCGCGGCCGAGGCGCTGGCGGTCGTGCCGGAACTGCCGCGCCTTTACGATGAGCCGTTCGCCGACTCCTCGCAGATACCGAGCTATCTCGTGTCGCGGTTCGCCCGCAGCGAGGTCACGGTTGCCCTGACCGGCGATGGCGGCGACGAGATGTTCGGTGGCTACACCCGCTACCTCTGGGCACCGGCCGTCGCGGCGCGCGCCCGCCGCCTGCCACCCCCCATCCTGCGCCTCGCTACGCGGGTCATCGGTCTCCTCAACCCGGAGCAGTGGGACGCGGTGCTGCGGGCGCTCGACGGGCTGATGCCGCGACGGTTCCGACTGCACAACGCGGGCGACAAGCTGCACAAGCTCGCGAGCGTGCTGCCAGGGAGCGATCCGGCTACGATCTATCGCGCCCTGGTCAGCCACTGGACCGCGCCCGAGCGCGTGGTGCGCGGAGGCAGCGAGCCGCCGACACCGGCGAGCGATCCGAAGCTTTGGGCCAACCTTCCCTCGTTTGCGCACCAGATGATGTATCTCGACGCGCTGACCTACTTGCCCGACGACATCCTGACCAAGCTCGATCGCGCGTCGATGGCGGTGGGGCTCGAGGCGCGAGTGCCGCTCCTCGACCATCGCGTCGCCGCCTACGCGTGGCGGCTCCCGCTCGCCCTCAAGCTGCGCCACGGGGGCGGCAAGTGGGCGCTGCGCCAAGTGCTCTACCGCCACGTCCCGCCGGCGTTGATCGAGCGGCCGAAGCAGGGCTTCGAGGTGCCGATCCAGGCGTGGTTGCGAGGACCGCTCCGGGCGTGGGCCGAGGAGCTGTTGAGCGAGGCGAGCCTCGGCCAAGCGGGCTATTTCGACCCCGCACCGGTGCGTCAGGTGTGGCGCGAACACCTCGCTGGCCGGCGCAACTGGCATCATCATTTGTGGGACGTGCTGATGTTCCAGGCGTGGCTGGTGCGATCGCGCTGAAGGAGGGCACGATGGCGGTTGCCGCTTACTTCGCAGAGGAGATCGGCGAGCACGGGCGGGTCCTGGCCGACACCGCGGCCGCGCTCGAGGCGCCGTTCGCCCGGCTCGTTGCCGTGTGCGCCGAGGCGCTGCGGGGCGAGCACAAACTTCTGTTCTTCGGCAATGGCGGCAGCGCGGCCGATGCGCAACACCTGGCCGCCGAGCTGGTCGTGCGCTTTCACGCCGACCGGCGGGCGCTGCCGGCGCTGGCGTTGACCACCGACACCTCGGTGCTGACCGCGATCGGCAACGACCTCGGCTTCGCAGAGGCGTTCGCGCGCCAGATCGAGGCCCTCGGTCAAGCAGGCGACGTGGCGATTGCGCTCACCACCTCGGGGCAGAGCGAGAACATCATCCGCGGCCTCACGGCGGCGCGTGCCCGCGGCCTCGTCGCCGCGGCATTCGCCGGCAAGGGCGGCGGCCGCCTGGTTGGACTGGCCGAGCCGCTCCTCATCGTGCCCTCGCACACCGCCGCGCGCATCCAGGAGATGCACATCATGCTCGGCCAGATGCTTTGCGGTGCGCTCGAGCGCGAGCTCGGGTTGGCCTGATCCGGGTCAGGAGATATCGGACCAGCGCGCGGTGTGAATGCCGCACTCGGTCTTGTCGGTGCCGCTCCAGCGGCCGGCGCGCGGATCCTCGTCCGGTCGCACTGCGCGCGAGCACGGCGCGCAGCCGATCGAGCGGTAGCCCTGCGCGACCAGCGGGTGCTCGGGCAGGCCCCGCTCCCTGCTCTCGCGGGCGACGCGCTCGCTGCTCCAGGCCGCGAGCGGGTTGACCTTGACGCGCCCGGCGGCGCTCTCGACCGTCGCCAGCGCCGCGCGTTCGCCGCCCTGGTAACGCTTGCGCCCGGTGATCCAGGCGTCGTACGCGCCGAGTACACCAGCGAGTGGCGCGACCTTGCGCACGCCGCAGCAGGCATCCGGGTTCGCCCGGTGCAACGTCCCGGCCGGGTCGAGGGCCGCGAGCCTGTCCGGGTCGGGGTGCACCACCCGCACCGTGGTGAGTCCAAGGCGCTCCACCAGCGCTTCACGATAGGCGTGGGTCTCGGCGAACAGCTTGCCGGTGTCGAGGAAGAGGACCGGGGTCGCCGGCTCGACCTCGGCGACGAGCGCGAGGAGTAGCGCGGCCTCCGCGCCGAACGATGAGGTAACGGCGATTCGCCCGGGGAACTCGCGCCGGATCGTCACCCGCAAGAGCGCGGTGCCGTCGAGATCGTGGCAGGTTTCGCGGAGCGCGGCGACGCGGCGCTGCGCCCACTCGATCCGCTCAAGCGCATCCATGCGCCGGCCTCCTTGTGGGATGACACTATCATGCGGTGCCGACGCCCCGAAACGCCCAACCCGGCGAGTGGACGGCGTGATCTCTCCGCCCATGCTTGAAATGCAGTTTGCTTCTGTCAGAACCGCAATTACGTATTGCGCGTTCGTCAATCTCTAAATCGCCTTGGCAAGGTAGTTTTCTCCCCTCCCCTTCTGGACGAGCGCGATCAGGCCGCTCTCGAATTGATCGCGGGGCAGCGGGCGAGGCCGTGCCGCAGCGAGCGCTGGTCCTCTTGTTTGACGCGGCGTTGGGTTTTGCCATCGACAACGCGCGCTACCGGGGGGACGCAGAGGTCAGCGAGTACGTCGCTTCTCGCGACCTGAAGCGGCTCTGCGACATCGGGCTCATGGAGCCCCATGTTGCGAGGCGCGGGCGAAGGTACTCGCGCTCCGAGGAACTGCGGGCGCTGAGGGAGTCGGTCGGCATCAGTCAGCCCGTTGAGGACCCTTACGATGTCATCGGCCGGCTCGGCGCCATGATCGAGCCACGGTTTCCCGGCCTGGACGACTGAAGACGACCCGGTTGCGCGGGGCGCCGTGACAAGTGCGCCGCTTGTCCCTAGGATCCCGCCGGTCACGGTTACGGGCGGGGGTCATCTCTCATGCGAATCGGCATCGACGTCGGCGGCACCAACACCGATGCGGCGCTGATGGACGGCCTCGCGGTCCTCGCCGCCTACAAGACGCCGACGACCGCGGATGTGTCGAGCGGCATCGTCCGCGCGCTCGAAGAGGTGCTCAAGCAGTCGGGCGTCGCCGCCGGCGCGATCGAGGCGGTGATGATCGGCACTACGCACTTCACCAACGCCTTCGTTGAGCGGCGACGCCTGTTGCCGGTGGGGGTACTTCGTCTCGCGTTGCCGGCGGCGATCGGCCTCCCCCCCTTCACCGACTGGCCGGGCGACCTCAAGGCGGCGGTCGAGGGTCGCTCGCACATGGTCGGGGGAGGCGTCGAGTACGACGGCGCGCCGCTTGCACCACTCGATGAGGCGGCGGTGCGCCGCGCGGCCCAGGACATGCGCAAGGCGGGTCTCAGGACCGTCGCGATCTCGGCGATCTTCTCGCCGGTCAACGCCGACATGGAGGTCCGCGCCGGCGAGATCGTCCGCGAGGAACTGCCGGATGCCGCGCTCTCGCTCTCGCACGAGATCGGCCGCGTCGGGCTCCTGGAGCGCGAGAACGCCGCGATCATGAATGCGAGCCTCGCCGACCTCGCCACGCGCGTGGTAAGCTCGTTCCGCCAGGCGCTCGAGCGCCTCCACATCGCCGCGCCGTTCTACATCAGCCAGAACGACGGCACGCTGATGAGCGCGGCCTTCGTCGAACGCTATCCCGTGCTCACCTTCGCCTCCGGCCCGACCAACTCCATGCGCGGCGCCGCCTTCCTCGCCCGCGCCAAGAACGCGATGGTGGTCGACATCGGCGGCACGACCTCGGACATCGGGATGCTGCTCAACGGCTTCCCACGCGAATCCGCGGTTGCGGTCTCGATCGGCGGGGTGCGCACCAACTTCCGCATGCCCGATGTGCTGGCGATCGGCCTCGGCGGCGGCAGCCGGGTGCGGCAGGACGGCGGCCAAGTGAGCGTGGGGCCGGACTCGGTCGGCTACGAGTTGACCTCCGAGGCGCTGGTGTTCGGCGGCCGGACGCCCACTGCGACCGATATCGCCGTCGCCGCCGGGCAAGCCACGGTGGGCGACGCAAGCCGCGTCGCCGGGCTCGACCGCGGCCTGGTCACGGCGGCGGTCGAGACCATTCACGACATGCTCGACGTCGCGGTCGACCGCATGAAGACCGCGGCCGGCGATCTGCCGCTCGTGCTGGTCGGCGGCGGCACGATCTTGGTCTCGCGCCAGATCAAGGGCACCTCGACGATGGTCATCCCCGAGCACGCGGGCGTGGCCAACGCGATCGGCGCCGCCATCGCCCAGGTCGGGGGCGAGGTCGATCGGGTCTACACCTACGAGACCGTCGGCCGCGAGAAGGCGCTCGCCGAGGCCCGTCAGGAGGCCACCGCCAAGGCGGTGGCGGCGGGCGCCGATCCGGCGACGGTCGGCATCGTCGATGTCGAGGAGGTGCCGCTCGCCTACATGCCGGGCGGCTCCTGTCGGGTGCGAATCAAGGCGGTCGGCGACCTCAAGCATGGTTCGGGGAGGGTACGGTGAAGCTCGCGCTCGACGACCTGGTCGATTTCGCCCGCGGCGCCGCGTTCCTCGGCACCGGCGGCGGTGGTGATCCCTACATCGGCCGGCTGATGGTCGAGAACGTGATGCGTGCCGGCGGCGCCATCGAGATCATCGCGGCCGACCAGGTGCCGGACGACGCGCTGGTGGTGCCCACCGCGATGATGGGCGCGCCGACCGTGATCATCGAGAAGCTGGTGCGCGGCGATGAAACCGGGCAGGCGTTGCGCCGGCTCGAGCGGATCCTCGGCCGCAAGGCCTACGCCACCATGCCGATCGAGGCGGGCGGGCTCAACTCGATGATCCCGCTGGTGGTCGGCGCCCAGCTCGGGTTGCCAGTCGTGGATGCCGATGGCATGGGCCGCGCCTTCCCCGAGGTCCAGATGGTCACCTTCTCGGTCTACGGCGTCTCGGCCTCGCCGATGACGATCGTGAACGAGCACGGCGAGTGCGTCATCGTCGAGGCGCGCTCGAGCCACTCGACGGAGTGGCTCGGGCGGGTGGTGTGCACCCGGATGGGCGGGGCGGCCCACGTCGCCTGCTACCCGATGAGCGGCCGCGAGCTCAAGGACTATGGCATCCGCCGCACGATGTCGCTCTCGCTCGAGATCGGGCGGGCGATCCGCCGGGCGCGCGAGCACTCCGAGGACCCGTTCGAGGGCCTGATCCGCTACCTGCGCTCGACCGACCACTACCGCCATGCCCAAGTGATCTTCGATGGCAAGATCGGCGACATGCGGCGCGAGACGACGCGCGGCTGGGCGATCGGCTATGCCACCATCGAGGCCTTCGCCCCGTTCACGGGCACGATGGAGATCACCTTCCGCAACGAGAACCTAGTGGCGCGCGTGGCCGGCAAGGTGAAGGCGATCGTGCCCGATCTGATCTGCATCTGCGACCGCGAGACGGCAGAGCCGATCACCACCGAGGCGCTGCGCTACGGCCAGCGCGTCAAGGTGATGGGCGTGAGCGTGCCCGACATCATGCGCCGGCCCGAGTCGCTTGCCGTGTTCGGCCCGCGCGGCTTCCAGATCGACGAGCCGTTCCAACCGATCGAGACGTTGTTCTGAGGCGGTGGCCATGAGAGCGATCGTGATCCACGCGCACGGGGGAATCGAGCGGCTCAGCCACGACGAGGTGACGACGCCCGCGCCCGGCCCGGGCGAGGTGCTGGTGCGCATCAAGGCGGCCGGGCTCAATCATTTCGACCACGACATCCGCGAGGGGGTCTCGGGCGTGCGCCAGGCGCTGCCCCACGTGCTGGGCTGCGAGGGCGTGGGGGAGGTGGCGGCGCTCGGTCCCGGCGTCACCGGCTTCGCGCCGGGCCAGCGGGTCGCGGTGAACAGCTATCAGGTGTGCGGCCAGTGCCGGATGTGCCTCTCGGGGCTCGACGGCATCTGCGAGCAAGGCTTCATCCTGGGCGTGCAGGCCTGGGGCACCTTCGCCGAGTACGTCGTCAGCAACGAGCGCAGCCTGCTGCCGCTACCCGAAGCGCTGTCGTTCATCGACGGTGCCGCCTCGATCGTCACCTTCGGCACCGCCTGGCACATGGCGGTGACGCTGGGTGCGGTCCAGGCCGGGGAATGGGTGCTGGTCAATGCGGCCGGCTCGGGCGTCGGCTCGGCCGCGGTGCAGATCGCCCGCCTCCACGGCGCGCGGGTGATCGCCAGCGCCGGCTCGGACACCAAGCTCGAGCGCGCCCGCGCGCTCGGCGCCGAGGCGACAATCAACTACGCGACCCACGACATCGACCGCGAGACGGCGCAGATCACCGGGCGCCAGGGCGTCGACCTGGTGATCGAGTCGGTCGGTGGGGCGGTGCTCCAGCAGAGCCTCGCGGCGCTGCGCAAGGCCGGCCGCCTGATCACGTGCGGCGCGCATGCCGGCGAGCGGGTGGAGATCGACGTCATCACGTTGTTTCGCAAGCATATCCGGCTGCAAGGCAGCCACTACGCCTCGCGCCGCGAGGTCGCCCACGTGCTCGGCCTGATCGGGCGCGGCGAGCTCAAGCCGCTGATCCACGGCGTCTATCCGTTCGCCGAGGTGCAGACGGCGGCGCGCCATGCCGCCAACCGCGACTTCTTCGGCAAGATGGTGCTGACCCCCGAGTAGGGGACGAAATGCGAGCGGCGGCCAATGGCCGCCGCTCTCCTCCGCCTTCCGGCGGGTGGTTCAGGCCGCGCGCAAGTTCGCGGCCGCCGGACGGCCGCGCTGCATCGTGACCTCGAACGTCACGCGCTGGCCCTCCTGCAGCGAGCGCATCCCGGCGAGCTCCAGTGCGCTGGCATGGACGAACACGTCCTTGCCGCCGTCGCTCGGCTGAATGAACCCGAATCCCTTGTCGGGATTGAACCACTTCACAGTACCGGTAGCCATTCCTGGCTTCTCCTTCCGTTAGACAACGTTCGGCCCGCGCCCTCGGCGCGCAACCGGCAACGGGTTTTGGGGATGACTTGGGGTCGCGCTCGCATGGCGAGCAGATAGGCAAGGCAGGCCAAAACGTCAATTGCGCTTCTCACATGGGCGCCCCCGCCCGCCGCGTCAAGGACGAATCCGCCGCAGCGGGCTACAGGATGAACTTCGAGAGGTCGGTGTTCTGGGCGAGGTCGGCGACCTGGGCGCGGACATAGGCCGCATCGATGGTGATCGTCTGCCCGGCGTGGTCGGCGGCGGTGAAGCTGATCTCCTCGAGCAGCCGCTCGAGCACGGTATGGAGCCGCCGGGCGCCGATGTTCTCGACGCTGGCGTTGACCTCGGCCGCGAGGCCGGCGATCTCGGCCACGGCGTCCGCCGTGAAGACGAGGCTCACGCCCTCGGTCGCGAGCAGCGCGACGTACTGCTTGATCAGGCTCGCCTCGGGCTCGGTGAGGATGCGGCGGAAGTCCTCGCGCGAGAGCGCCTGGAGCTCGACCCGGATCGGCAGCCGACCCTGCAGCTCGGGCAGGAGGTCCGAGGGCTTGGCGAGATGGAAGGCGCCCGAGGCGATGAACAGCATGTGGTCGGTCTTCACCGGCCCGTGCTTGGTCGGCACGGTGGTACCCTCGATCAGCGGCAGGAGGTCGCGCTGGACGCCCTCGCGGCTGACGTCGGCGCCGACCCGTTCGGAGCGCGCGGTGATCTTGTCGATCTCGTCGAGGAACACGATGCCATTCTGCTCGGCGAGCTCGATCGCCTGGCGCGTGGTCTTCTCGGGATCGAGCAGCTTGTCGCTCTCCTCGCCGACCAGCACGCGGTGCGACTCGGCGACCGTGAGGCGCCGCGTCTTGGCGCGCTGTCCGAACGCCTTGCCGAGCATCTCGTTGAGGTTGAGCATGCCGACCTGGCTCCCGGGCATGCCAGGGATGTCGAAGGTGGGGAACTGCGGGCCCGAGTCCTGGAGCTGGATCTCGATCTCCTTGTCGTCGAGCTTGCCCTCGCGCAGCATCTTGCGGAACTTGGCGCGCGTCTCCGGGCTCGCGGTCGGCCCGACCAGGGCATCGAGCACGCGTTCCTCGGCCGCGAGCTCGGCCCGGGCATGCACCTCCTGCCGGCTGCGCTCCTTGACCATGCCGATTGCGATCTCGACCAGGTCGCGGACGATCTGATCGACGTCGCGCCCGACGTAGCCGATCTCGGTGAACTTGGTCGCTTCGACCTTGAGGAACGGCGCCTGGGCAAGGCGCGCGAGGCGGCGCGCGATCTCGGTCTTGCCCACCCCCGTCGGCCCGATCATCAGGATGTTCTTGGGCAGCACCTCATCGCGCAGGTCGGGGCTGAGCTGCAACCGCCGCCAGCGGTTGCGCAGCGCGATCGCCACCGCACGCTTGGCCTGCCCCTGGCCGATGATGTAGCGGTCGAGCTCGGACACGATCTCGCGCGGGCTGAAGGCGGTCATCGCGTCAAGGTCTCGACCACGACGTTGCGGTTGGTGTAGACGCAGATCCCGGCGGCGATATCGACCGCGCGCCGCGCGATGGCCTCGGCGCTCAGGTCGTCGCGTTCGATCAGGGCACGGGCGGCGGCGAGCGCGTAGTTGCCGCCCGATCCGATGCCGATCAGGCCATCGTCGGGCTCGAGCACGTCGCCGGAGCCGCTGACCATGAGGCTCACGTCGTGGTCCGCCACCGCCATCATCGCCTCGAGCCGGCGCAGATAGCGATCGGTGCGCCAGTCCTTGGCGAGCTCGACACAGGCGCGGCGGAGCTGCCCCGTGTGCTTTTCGAGCTTGCCCTCGAGCCGCTCGAACAGCGTGAAGGCATCCGCCGTGGCGCCGGCGAACCCGACGATCACGCGGCCGTCGGCCAGGCGGCGCACCTTGCGCGCGCTGGCCTTGACGATGGTCTGGCCGATCGAGACCTGACCATCGCCCGCGATCACCACCGCGTCTCCCTTGCGCACGCAGAGGATGGTCGTGCCGTGCAGGGCTGCTCGGGTCATGGGCTCAGGCGGCGTGCGGCGGCATCACCGACCATGTGGCGCTTCGCCCCCGCCGGTCAAGGGCGCGCTCGCTCAGGACTGGTGTCCTGCCGCCGCCTCGGGCACGAGCGTGGGGCGCGAGAGCACTAGGGAAACAAGCTTGGCCTGACGCGAGGTCCCGGCCTTGCGATAGACCTGCTTGAGCTGGTTGCGCACCGTACTGAGGCTCACCCCGAAGGCCTCGGCGATGCTCGCGCGCGACGCGCGCCTCGGCCGGCGTCAGGCCGTAGAGTTCGCCCAGCATCTCGGCCGGCAATGCCGGCGTCTGCTCGCAGTCGCCGACGAAGATCGCCGCGGTCGGCGCGGCCCCGTCGGGCGCCCGCGACTTCAGCGCGGTGATGTGGAGCGAGAGCGGGCGGCGCCGGCTTGGTCGGGAGACGGTCATGAACGTGCTGGCGCCACCGGCCGCCAAGTGCTCCCTGGATGAGGTGGCCGAGATTGGCGGCAATAAAGAAGTGATTGGGCATGACGTCCAGCTGCTGCGCGACCCCCCGCTGAAACACGGTGATGGCCTCGTCCAGCCGCCGCAAGCCGAGAGGAATGTGTCCGAGTAGAACACATAGGCGATGGGGTAGTGCGGGTTGAGACGCATGGCCGTCTCGGCATGAGGCAGCGCCGCAGCCAGCTCGCCGTCCCAACTCAGGGCTGCGGCCAGGCCCAACTGGCTTGCGGCGTTGTTGGGCTCGAGCTCGACGCTTCTGCGCGCGGCCGCCAGGGCGGCATCGTGCCGGCGGCGCCACAGCTGGGCCAAGGCGATCGCGCGGTGGGCGTCGGATAGCGAGCCGTCGAGCGCAACGGCTCGTTCCGCGCACCCTAATGCCGGGTCGAGCGAATGCTGTGGGTCCGCGGTCCACAGCACGTTCCAGTACGTCAGATAGCACTGCGCCAGACCGGCGTGTGCCGGCGCACACGCCGGGTCGAGCGCGAGGGCCCGCTCGAACAGCACACGGGCGCGGTCGATGCCATCTGGCTTGAGCTGCACCGCCTCCTCGCGCCCGCGGAGCAAGAGCTCGTAAACCTCGGCGCTCGCGGTCGGCCGCCGTGTCGCGCGGGGCGCGACGTACACGTGCACGGCGCGCGCGATCTCGCCGCTCAGATCGTCCTGAACCTCGAAGACATCGATCAACTTGCGGTCGTATCGCTCCCCCCACAGATGATGGCCGGTCGCGGCGTCGATCAACTGGGCGGTGACCCGCACCCGCTCGCTCGCGCGCGATCTCGGCCCCTGCAACATCCGGGTCAATTGCATCCTGCCGGGCTGGATCATGACGGAGCGCCAGGTCGCGCGGTGGCTGACGCCCGCCGGCGAGCGCGAGCTGATGGAGCGCCAGTGTCTCAAACGCAAACTGATGCCGGCCGACATCGCGCGCGTGGTGCTGTTCTTCGCCTCGGATGATTCCGGCGCCCGCACCAATCAGAACCACATCGTCGACGGCGGCTGGGTGTAAGCGGCCGCGACCGGGCCTAGCTGCGGTCGAGGCGGGTGAACAGGACCCAGAAGAAGCCGCCCATCAGCGGCAGCGTCACCGCCAGCACGATCGTCGCCAGGGAGAAGATGATCGGCACCTGCGACTGGTGCGAGGCGGCCATGATCCAGTTGAAGATCGGCATGGTGGTCTCGGAGCCGCGCAGGAAGATCGAGCGCAACAGCTCGTTGAACGATAACAGGAACCCGAATAGCCCGGCGCCGATGATCGCCGGCCGCATGATCGGGAACTCGATGTCCCAGAAGCGACGCCAACGCTTGGCGCCGAGGTCTTCCGCCGCCTCGAGCAGGCGGTGATCGAAGCGGGTCGCGATGACCAGAACCATCAGGAGCGCGAACGGCAGCGCCCACACCAGATGGCCGACGAAGATCGACCACGCCCCGAGCCGCAACTCGAGGTACGTGCGGATGAAGATGAAGAGCGCCGCGCCCATCGTCAGGCCGGGCACGAACAGCGGCGTGAGCGCGATCAAGAGCACCCCGCCCGGGCGCCGCATGCGCGGAATGGAGCGCCCCACCATGGTCGCCACCACCATGCAGGCGCCCGCCACGATCAAACCCATGACGAAGCTGGTGATGAACGGCTCGACCCAGCGGGCATCGCCCAGGAGACTGGCGTAGTGATCGAGCGTCAGGGGATAGGGAATGCCCGAGAGCGGCCGGCCGCTGAACGACATCACCGCGAGCCACATCAGCGGGACGTACGTGAGGATCAGGACGACGAGGCCGAGCCACTTGGCGATCGCCGCCCAGCCGCGCCACGCCGAGAGGGCGCGCCAGAACGACGCCGTGGCGGTTACCCGGTCGGGCGCGACCGCCGCGGCCGCGGACAGCGCCCCCTCGCTCATCGCTTGAGCGTCACGAAGATGGCGCCGAGCGAGCCGCGCCGGCGCAAGATCAGAACCAGCGCGGTGAGCAGAACCGCCAGCAGCGCGATGACGACTGCCGAGAGCGCCGCCGCCGTCGGATACTTGAGGTTCCGCAACGCGGCCTCGACCGATTCGCCCAGCAGATTGACGAACCCGCCGCCCAGCATGCCGGGCTCCACGAACGCCGCCATGAGCGGCACCATCGTGAACACTATGCCGGCGACGATGCCGGGCAGCGCCAGCGGCAGGATGATGTGGATCAGCGTCTGCAGCGGGCTCGCGCCGAGATCCTGGCTCGCCTGCAGGTAGTCGTCGTCGATCAGCGTCAGCACCAGGTAGATCGGGAACACCATGGTCGGGAAGTAGGGCGCGATCATCCCGAAGTGCACCGCGAACTCGGAGAACAGCAACCACTCCATCGGCTGGTCGATCAGCCCGAGCTCGATGAAGACCGTGTTAATGATGCCACTCTTGCCGAGGATCGCCCGCCACACGATGGTGCGCGAGGACGGATCGAGGAAGAAGGGAATGGTCAGGAGCGTGATGATCGCGGCCTTGACGTTCTTCGACTTGCAGCCCTTGGCGAGCCAGAGTGCGAAGGGAAACGCCACCAGGATCTCGATGAGGGTGATCACCGCGGTGACGCGGAGCGTGCGCACCACCGAGATCCAGCGCCCCGAGTCGATGAGCGACTCCCAGTTCTTGAGCGTCAGGTCATAGACCACCCGGTAGTCGCGGATCTCGACGAAGCTGAACAGCACCATGATGAGGAGCGGCACGACGACGAGGCCGATCCAGACCACGGTAAACACCGGCACGACCCAGCCGGCGGACACGAAGTTGCTGTACCAGCCCCGCACGCCGCGGGGCTCCTGACGGACATCCGCTATCGTCATGGTGCGCAGACGAAAAAGGGGGCGCGCCGCACGCGATCCGTGCGACGCGCCAAACCGCTACGATCTCAGCCCGCAGACGCTCACGCGTTGAGGAAGCGCTGCCACTCCTCTTCCATCTCGGCGGAATGCTTCGCCGCCGGCTTGCCGAAGAACGGCTTCTCGAACTTCTTGTTGACCTTGGTTTCGGTCCACTTGAGGTTCTCGATCTGCTCGGCGGTCCAGCCGTTCGCCGTGGCGAACTCGACGCCCAGGTCCATGTTCGGCCCAGCGTAGCCGCGCTGCTCGGCCTGGTAGGCGCGATACTCGCCGCTCATGTAGTAGTTGAGCATCTTGTATATGTTGTCGAGGTTGCCGCGGTCGAGCGCCTTGGTGTGGCAATAGGCGCCGTGGCCCCACTTGTAGTAGCCCTCGACGGTGAAGGCGTAGCGCACCAAGTCGGCGCCGAGCTCGATGTTGGCGTTCTTGGTCGCCGGCTCCCAGCAATTGATGATGTCGATCTCGCGGTTCGAGAGGAGCTGCACCTGCTCCTCAAAGCTCTGGTGCAGGGTGCGGAATTGGCCCGCCTTCTTGCGCTCGACAGCGTAATCCGCCACGACCCGCGCCTCTTCGCCGGTCATGTCGGAGTTGTCGGCGATCTGGGCCCGGTTGTTGGCCTTGAGGAAGTTGCCGACCTCGGTCGAGGACAGGAGCCAGCTGCGGTCCATCGACACGCGGCCGAGCGTCTTATCGCTCTCGTACATCATCGCCCACGGGATTTCGTCCATCCCGTTGGGGTTGGCGCCGATCTTGTCGGGGAAGTAGCCAAAGCTGTCGCCGTTGCCGATCACCGGCACGCCGTACTGTACGCCGGCCTCGTCACGCAGGAGATCGGTGCGCTTCCACGAGTCGGCCGTGCGTCCCCACAACGTGAGTTGCGGATGATCCTCGTCCAGCACCGCGTAGTAGCCCTGCGGCCCCAGGATGTCCTCGGTGCCGCCGTCAAATATGAAGATGTCGTGGGTCTCACCCAGGTCGTTCGAGATCACGTCGCGCATGTACGTGCCGATATCGGCATCGGTCCCGGTCCACTTCATCTCGAGACCGAGCGACTTCGTCATTATGCTCCAGTCCTTGAGCTGGGACGTCGTGACGCCATACCCCGCGATCACCGTGCTCGCCTCGGCGAGCGCGAACTGCTGGAAACCCGGACTCGCCGCCATGCCGACGGCGGCAACGCTCACCGCGGCACCCTTGACGACATCGCGCCGGGATAGGATCCGATCCGACATCAAACTACCTCCCTGTTTAAAGACTGCACTGCTGCGGCACGCACGCGAGCCTCTGCACTCGCCGAGAGCTCAGTCGGGCACTATGACACAATCCTCAGTCCGCCACCACAGATGAGTGATGCGGGCCGGGTCGAGGCCGTGGTCCCAAATCCGGGCGCTGATCGTGCCGAGCTCGGTCTCGGCGCCCTGATCGACATACTTACCCTTGTAGACCGTCTGGCCCTGGCGACACGTTATCTGGTTGGGGTGCCCCTCATCGCCGCTGACGGCGAAGCGCACGCGCTCCGCCCGCACGCCGACGTGCACCTGGTCGCCCGAGGCCGCCTGTTCCACCCCGCACCAGTTCCCGCGCACGCGGTGCGCGCCGACGCGGGCGACCGCGAAGCCATCCTCGAGGCCTTCGAAGCGCGCCGGGATCAGGTTCTCCATACCCATGAAATCGGCCACGAACCGCGTCGCCGGGCGCTCGAAGATGTTCGCCGGCGTGCCTTCCTGCACGATCCGGCCGCGCCGCATCAGGATGATGCGATCGCTCATCGTCAGCGCTTCCTCCTGGCTGTGGGTGATGTAGACGAACGTCAGGCCGAGCTTGCGGTGCAGGTCCAAAAGCTCGACCTGCATGTCCTGGCGCAGCTTCTCGTCGAGCGCGCCGAGGGGCTCATCGAGCAGGAGGATCGCGGGCCGCGTCACCAGGGCACGGGCCAGTGCCACCCGCTGGCGCTCACCGCCACTCAACTGGTGCACGCGGCGATCGAACTTGTCGCCGAGGCGGACCAGCGCCAACGCCTCCGTCGCCCGCCGGCGGCGCTCGACGAGGGCGACACCGCGGACCTTGAGGCCGTACTCGACGTTCTCGCCGACCGACATGTGCGGGAACAGCGCGTAGTGCTGGAACACCGTCGTGCAGTTGCGGTCCGAGGCCGGCACGCGCGCCACGTCCTGCCCGGCGATCCGCAGGCTCTCGAGCTCGCTCGGCTTCTCGAGCCCGGAAACGATGCGCAGCAGCGTCGTCTTGCCCGAGCCGCTCTCGCCGAGAATGGTCAGGAACTCGCCCTGGGCGGCGGTGATCGAGACGCGATCGAGGGCGAGGACATCGCCGAACCGATGGGTCGCATCGCGAACCTCGAGAATCGGGTGCCGCGCGCCCTCAGCGCGCACAGCGCTTGCCATCGCCATCCGCCGATTTCCCCTGGTTCCGTTAGTCGCGGGTAGGAAGCAGTATAGTCGTACTATTTATATTTGTCCGGGAAGGCGCTAACAAACACATTCGGCTTCGGGAAGCAGGCCACGGTCGCCTCGGTGGTCAGGGCAAGGCCGGCAGCCGAGACGGCGTTGGCGAGGGCCGTGCGCACCACCTTGGCCGCATCCAGCACGCCGGCCGCGAGCAGATCGCCGAACCGTCCGGTGCGCGCGTCGAACCCAAACGGACTTTCGGCCCCAAGGATGCGCGCGACCACCTGGCCCGGGTCGGCGCCGGCGGCGCGGGCGATCCG
>VGEJ01000010.1 GCA_016869335.1 Alphaproteobacteria bacterium
CGCATCGTAGAGCGCCTCGGGCCACACACCGTAGCCGATGCGCCAGCCGGTCATGGCATAGGTCTTCGACCAGCCATCGAGCAGGATCAGCCGCTCGCGCAGCGCCTCGTACTCCAGCAGCGAGACGTGGGCGTGCCCCTCGTAGGTCATGCGGCCATAGATCTCATCGCTCAGCACGGCGACATGGGGATGCCGTTCGAGCCCGGCGACGAAGCGGTCGAGCACCGCGCGCGGCACGACGCCCCCCGTCGGGTTGGCCGGGCTGTTGACGATGATCAGCCGGGTCGCCGACGTGATCTGCGCCAGCACTTCCTCGGCGTCGAACGAGAAGCCGTGCTGCTCGTGGAGCCGGTAGGGCACCGGGCGAGCGCCGGTGAAGCCGATGACCGATTCGTAGACCGGGAAGCCCGGGTCGGGGTAGAGGATCTCTGCCCCCGGCTCGCCCAGCATGACCATGGCGAAGTACATCGTCACCTTGCCGCCCGGAACGATCAGCACCCGATCCGGGTCGATACGCGCGCCGCGGCGGTTCCATACCTCCTCGGCCACCGCCTCACGCAACGGCTTGATGCCGTTCGCAGGGGTGTATCCGTGGTGGCCGTCCCGCAGCGCCTTGCACGCGGCCTCGACGATGTTCGCAGGAGTCGGGAAGTCGGGCTGGCCGATGCCGAGGTTGATGATGTCCCGACCCTGTGCCGCCAGCGCCGCGGCGCGCGCCAGGACCACGAAGGCACCCTCGGACTTGAGCCGGGCCATGTGGCGCACTAGCTGCATGGGAGCGTTTATGCCATGGCGGGGGGCGATCGGAAAGTCATGTCGGACAGCATCACGGAGCCGGCCGACCACCCCCGCGTGGTGATCCTGCCACCGATTGTCTTCGCGCTTGCCCTGGTGGCGAGCATCCTGTTGCACTGGCTCCTGCCGCTGCCTTTGCCAACCTGGCTCTGGCCGTTCGGCGTTGTGATTCTGATCGTTGGGTTGGGTCTCGGCGGCGCGACGGTGTTCTGGTTTCGCCGCGCGGCCACCTCGCTCGATCCGCGCAAGCCCGATACCGCTCTGATCACGGGCGGCCCGTTCCGGCTGTCGCGCAACCCGATCTACGTCGCTTTCGGACTGCTTCTCGCGGGAATCGGCTGCGCGCTCGGCAGCCTGTGGCCGCTCCTCGTGCTGGTGCCATTCTACGGCGTGATTCACTGGGGCGTCGTCGTGCGCGAGGAGCGCTATCTCGAACGCAGATTCGGGGCGGAATACGGCGCCTACAAGGCCCGAGTCCGGCGCTGGCTCTAGGCCGTTCGGGTACTGACGTCACAGCGCGGTCGCTGGCGCCGCAGGGCGTGAGAAATCGCTTGCGCTCGCGAACGTTTGTCCCACATATGCGGCCTCTTGGCTTTGGCCTTGGATCATCTGCTGGTTGGAGGGGACGATGATGAACGATCGCGCCCTCGCCCAATTGGGGATGGACTTGGACCTTCGTTCAGGCACCGCCCAAGTACAGGACGAGATTGGCACCGCCGCGCTGTTCGATGATGGCAGCAAAGACTTCTTCCAGGAGCGCGACGGTATCCGATACGCGGGCACCCATCTGATCGTCGATCTGATGGGTGCGGTACGCCTGGACGACATCACGCATGTCGAGCGCGCGCTGCGGGCCGCGGTTGAGGTGACGGGTGCGACGCTGTTGCATCTGTATCTGCATCACTTCACGCCGAATCTCGGTGTGTCGGGAGTGGCCGTGCTCGCGGAATCGCACATCAGCGTGCACACCTGGCCCGAGGCAGGTTACGCGGCGCTCGATGTCTTCATGTGCGGACGCACCGACCCGCACAAGGCGATCGCCGTGCTCGAGGCGGCGTTCCGGCCGCGGCGACTGGTGGTGACCGAGCATCTCCGGGGCCGCGAGGCGTGAGCGAGTGGTTCGTCGAGAAGCTCTATCCGAGCTGGCGCCAGACCCTCGCCATCGCGACCCCACTGCATCAGAGCGCGACCGCACACCAGCGTATCGCGCTGTTCGAGAACCCCCAGTTCGGCCGCGTGCTGACGCTGAACGACGTGGTGCAGACCACGGAGCGCGATGAGTTCGTCTACCATGAGATGATGGCGCACGTGCCGATCCTCGCCCATGGCGGGGCGCGGCGCGTGCTCATCATCGGCGGCGGCGACGGCGGCCTGCTCGAGGAGGTGCTCAAGCATCGGACGGTCGCTCAAGCGACGATGGTCGAGATCGACCCCGGCGTGGTCGAGTTCAGCAGGCGGCATCTGCCGATGATCTGCGGACAGGCCTTCGACGACCCGCGCACCGATCTGGTGATCGCCGATGGCCTCGACTTCGTCACCCGGCCGGGCGAGACCTACCACGTCATTCTGGTCGATTCGACGGACCCGATCGGCCCGGGCGTCGGCCTGTACACCGAGCGCTTCTATGCCGGCTGCAAGCAGCGGCTCGAACCGAGCGGGGTCCTGGTCACGCAGAACGGGGTACCCTTCCTGCAAGGTGGCGAGCTCAGCGGCACGGTCGCGGCGCTGCGGCCGTTGTTCGAGGATGTCTCATGCTATCTGGCGGCGGTGCCGACGTATGTCGGCGGCTTCATGGCGCTGGGTTGGGCGAGCGACGACCCCGCGCTCCGCCACATCGCGACCGAGACGCTCCGCACCCGCCATGCCACGGCGCGCTTCAGCACGCGCTACTACAGCCCCGAGGTGCATCGGGGCGCTTTCGCACTGCCGCCGTTCATCGCCGATCTCGTCGCCTAACCCCCTCCCGCGCCGGCGACTGCCCGCGGCGGAGCAGGAAGACCCCCATCTCGCCCAGCAGGTTCGCCAGCGGACCGCGGGCGAAGATGCTGGCGGGGTCGCCGGCATGACTCACACTGATCCGACGTACGACCGTGATGCCGACGTCGCGGCACAGAATGTCGAAGTCGCGGAACGTGCAGAGGTGGATGTTGGCGGTCTCGTACCACGGTGCGTTGAGCACCCGGGTCCGCGGCGCCCGACCCCGCGCGAGAAGCTCGAGGCGGACCCGCCAGTGGCCGAGGTTCGGAAACGAGACGATGGCGTGGCGCCCGATGCGCACCAACTCCTCGAGCACCCGCTTCGGTCGACGCACCGTCTGGAGCGTATTGGAGAGGATCACGTAGTCGAACGCCGCCGATGGGTAGTCCGTCAGATCGGTGTCGGCATCGCCCTGGACGACGCTCAGGCCCTGACTCACGCACGCCTGCACGCCGGACTGGCTGATCTCGACGCCGCGCGCATCGACGCCCTTGTGGTGCTCGAGGTAATCGAGCAGGGCACCGTCGCCGCAGCCCACGTCGAGTACGCGACTGCCGGCGACGATCAGATCGGCGACCAGCCGCAGATCGCGACGCAGCGGCGGTGCGCCGGCGCCGGGCATAAGACGCGGCACCGAGCGCGCCGAGACCAGGGGGGTTGCCGGGTCTGTCATCAGGTGTCGGGCTCAACCGGCCGCCAAGCCGCGATGCTCGGCCGCGCCGCGCAGGAAGCCGCGAAGCGCGGCGTGGAATTCGGGCACGTTCAAAAGGAACGCATCGTGACCGGCGTCGGTCTCGATCTCGACGAAGCTCACGTTGGCCGCCACCGCGTTGAGTGCGTGCACGATCGTGCGGCTCTCCGCCGTCGGGAACAGCCAGTCCGAGTCGAACGAAATGACGCAGAACCGGCTGCGGGTGCCGACGAACGCACGCCACAGCTCGCCTCCGGCATCCGCCGCCAGATCGAAGTAGTCCATCGCCCGGGTGATGTAGAGATAGGAGTTGGCGTCGAACCGCTCGACGAACGACGCGCCTTGATGGCGCAGGTAGCTCTCGACCTGGAAGTCGGCATCGAAGCCGAAGCTCAGCCGCAGACGATCTTGCAGGTTGCGGCCGAACTTTTGCGCGAGCGCCGTCTCCGACAGATAGGTGATGTGCGCCATCATCCGGGCGACGGCCAGCCCCTGGCGCGGGATCACGCCGTGGCGCAGGTATTCGCCATTGCGCCAATCGGGGTCCGCCATGATCGCCTGGCGGCCAACCTCGTGGAAGGCGATGTTCTGGGCGGAGTGGCGGGCCGCCGCGGCGATCGGTATCGCGGCGAACACCCGGTCGGGATAGCTCGCCGCCCACTGCAGCACCTGCATTCCGCCCATCGAGCCGCCGATGACGCAGAACAGGTCGGGGATGCCCAGGTGCTCGAGCAGCATCACCTGGGCGCGCACCATGTCGGAGATCGTGACCACCGGAAACGCCGCTGCGTAGACCTCGCCGGTGTTGGGATCGATCTGGTTGGGACCGGCCGAGCCCATACAGCCGCCGAGCACGTTGGGGCAGATCACAAAAAAGCGGTCGGTGTCGAGCGGCTTGCCGGGACCGACGACGGCATCCCACCAGCCGGGGTTGCCCGTCACCGGATGGGTGCCGATGACGTGCTGGTCGAGGGTCAAGGCGTGGCACACCAGGATCGCGTTCGAGCGCTCGGCATTGAGCGTGCCGAAGGTGCGATAGGCGATGGGGAACGGCCCGAACTCGACGCCGGAATCGAGCCGCAATGGCGCGGCGTGGCCGAGCTCCACGATCTGACCGAACCGCGCGAGCGCATAGGTAGGGGGCGGCGCTGCCCCGTGCTGGTTCATCGACCGACTGGCACCGCGGGCTGACACGACGGCGCCGCCAACCTCGCGTCAAGCCCTTTGGATGTCAACGTTTTCTTTGATTTCTGACGGTTGGAGGACTAGTAGTAGCGATCCCTTCCGGACCGTGATGTTGGCCGCGACGGCACGATGGCAGACCTGAGCGAGCTCGAGCGGTTGCGGGCTGAGATCGACGCGGTCGACACCGCCATGCACGACCTCCTGATTCGCCGCGCCGAGGTGGTCAAGCGCCTCGGCCCCTACAAGGAGAGCGGCAGCGCGATGCGCCCCGCCCGCGAGATCCAGGTGATTCAGCGGCGGCTGCATCATCACCGCGGCGACCTGCCAGCCGCGGTTGTGGTCCGGCTGTGGCGCGAGATCGTCGCAGCGTGCCTCCGCCTCCAGGGGTTGCTTGCCGTCGCCGTGTGCGCGTCCGGACAGGCGATCGCGCTCTGGGACCTGGCGCGCGAGCATTTCGGCACGGCCACCCCGATGGCGCTTTATCCCAGCGCCGGGCTGGTCCTCAACGCCGTGGCGGAGGGTTCCGGTGTGCTCGGTGTGCTGCCGCAACCGCAGGAGGGTGAGTCCGATCCGTGGTGGCCCCTCCTGGTACGCTCGGGCGCGGCGCCTCGGGTGCTGGTGCGCCTGCCGGCCTACGAGGACGGCACCCGCCGCGAGCCGACGGCCTTTGTCGTCGGCCGCACCCAGTTCGACCGCAGCGGCGCCGACGTCAGCCTGGTCGCGGTCGCCGGCCCGGCACAGATCAGCCGCTCGCGGCTTGGCGAGATCTTCCTGCGCGTCGGGACGCGCGCCCGCTGTGTCACGGTGCGCGAGCCGGCGCGCAACGGGCATGCGTTTCTGCACCTGGTCGAGATCGACGGCTATGTCCCGGCGGGCGATGCTCGCCTGGCGCAGATCGAGGCGGGCTTCGCGTCCGAGATCGAGCGCATCGCCGCGCTCGGCGGCTATGCCCTGCCGCTTGGACCCAACGGCGAGCAGCGGCGCGGAGCCTGAGGTGCCGTGACCACGCCGCAGGCCCGCCCGGGCATCCTCGACATCGTCCCCTACAGGGGCGGCGAGTCCGCGCTCGCCGGCTTTGATCGGGTCATCAAGCTGGCGTCCAACGAATCGCCGCTTGGGCCGAGCCCACGCGCGCGCTCCGCCTACCGCGACGCCGCGCGCCGGCTCGAGCGCTACCCGGATGGCAGCAGTCAAGCCCTGCGCGAGGCGCTCGGCCAGCATCACGGTATCGCGCCCGAACGCATCGTCTGCGGCAACGGGTCGGACGAGCTTCTCGACCTGTGCACCCGGGCCTATGCCGGGGTGGGCGACGAGGTCCTCTACAGCCAGTATGGCTTTCTCGTCTACCCGCTCTCGGCGCGGCACGTCGGGGCGACCCCCGTCGCGGCACCGGAGAGGCACTACCGCGCCGACGTCGATGCGCTTCTGGAGCGGGCGGGGCCGCGCACCCGCGTCGTCTTTGTCGCCAACCCGAACAATCCGACCGGCAGCTACCTGACCGCCGAGGAGGTGGTTCGGCTGCGCGAGGGGTTGCCGGCGGACACCTTGCTGGTGGTCGATGCCGCCTACGCCGAGTACGTCGGCCGCAACGACTACACCTCTGGCCTCGAGCTGGTCGAGCGCTACGATAATGTCGTGATGACTCGAACTTTCTCGAAAATATACGGTCTCGCTGCGCTCCGCCTCGGGTGGGCGTACTGCCCGCCCGATATCGCCGACGTCCTCAATCGGCTGCGCGAACCGTTCAACGTCACCGCGCCGGCGCAGGCGGCGGGGATCGCGGCGCTCGCCGATGCAGCGCACCGCGAAAGTGCGCGGGCCCACAACGATACCTGGCTGCCGCGGCTGAGCGAGGCGGTGCGCGACCTCGGGCTCGAGGTCCTGCCGAGCGTCGCCAACTTCATCCTGGTGCGTTTCCCGGCCACGCGTGGTGGGGCACCGGCGGCCGACGCCCACCTGCGGGGCGAGGGCATCATCGTGCGCGACATGCGGCCCTACGGCCTCCCCGATTGCCTGCGCATCACGATCGGCCGTGCGGCGGAGAACCGCGCGCTCATCGCCTCCCTCCGCCGGCTCATGGCCTGAACATATGACCGAGCCGGTGTTCGAGCGCATCGCCCTGATCGGGTTGGGGCTGATCGGCTCTTCGCTCGCCCGTGCGATCCGGCGCAATAGCTCCGTTCGTTCCATCGCCGGCTGCGCGCAGAGCGACGTCACGCGCCGGCGCGTCGTCGAACTCGGGCTGGTCGATAGCATTCACGCTGACCCGGCGGCGTGTGTCGCGGGCGCCGATCTCGTGATGTTGTGTACGCCGCTCGGCACCTATCCCGAGATCGGCGCCGCCATCGTCCCGGCGCTGCATCCCGGGGCTGTCGTCAGCGACGCCGGATCGGTGAAGGCTTGCGTCATCCGCGACCTCGGCCCGCTCATGCCCGAGGGCGTGCACCTCATCCCGGGCCACCCCGTGGCCGGTACGGAGAGGTCCGGCCCGGACGCCGGGTTCGCCGAGTTGTTCGACCGCCGTTGGTGCATCCTCACGCCGCCGCCCGGCGCGAACGCGGAGGCCGTCCGGCGCGTCGCCGAGCTGTGGCGCCGCGCCGGAATGAAGGTCGAGATCATGGAGCCACTGCACCACGACCTCGTGCTGGCCATCACCTCGCATCTGCCCCACCTGATCGCCTACAACATCGTCAGCACCGCCGCTCACCACGAGTCGGTCACCAAGTCGGAAGTGTTCAAGTACGCAGCCGGCGGCTTTCGCGACTTCACCCGGATCGCGGCCTCGGACCCGATCATGTGGCGTGACATCTTCCTTAACAACCGTGAGGCGGTGCTGGAAATGCTCGGCCGTTTCAGCGAGGACCTCGCCGCCCTGCAGCGGGCGATCCGGTGGGGTGACGGCCAGGCGCTCGAGGACCTGTTCCGACGCACCCGCGATATCCGCCGTGGCGTGATCGACGCAGGTCAGGCGTAAGCCGCCGGGGTCATGCACGACGCCTAGGAGCGCGGGGCGAGCAGCGGGAACACGCGAGCAATCGCGACGGCGCCGAGAAAGACCGCGCCGTCCTGCACCGAGAGTGGCACGTGCGCAAGACCTTCGCTGCCCTGTTCGGCGAGGATGCCCAGTGTGATGCGCGCGGCCGCGGCGTCTTCCTGGCGCACCAGACCGTTGGCGACCAGATCGGCGAGCGCTGCATCGTAGCCGCCGATCTCGACCGTCGCCGCGCCGATCGGGCGGAGCAGGCCATCGAGGGCGAAACTCCCCGCGGCGGCCAGGTGAAGCGGCCCCCAGTCGAGCGTCAGGCCGCGCAGCTCGACGAGCCCGCCGTCATCGCGCCATGCCCTCAGTGCCTCAGCCAGCGGTCCCCCGGCGAGGCCGCCGTCGATCTCGATGTCGACGCGAGCCCGCGCCAACCGCTCGCCCAGAGCGGGCGTGAGGTGCGGCGGCAGCGTCGCATCCTCGATCAGCGTGATGAACGCCAGCGTCGGCTCGCTGCTTCGCCAGTCGGCTTGCACCTCGGTTCGCAGTCGGCCCAGGACTATGCGCCCGGGCCGCCCCGGCTCGGCGGCGACCAGATCGGTCGCGCGGACGACGACGCGCTCGAGACCCAGCGGCCCGAAGTGAAGCTGCGCCGCAGCGCTTGTCAGCGTGGCCTCGATCAGGCGCCAGGACCCGGCCTGCGCCAGCCACACGCGGTGCGCACCGCGTGACGTCACCACCGGTTCCTCGAGGCGCCATGGCCGCATCTCGAGCACCAGCGCGTCGGCCTCCCAGATCCAGCCGTCGGACTGATCGCCGTGGCCGAGGTGTGGCGCCGCGAGCTCGGCGTGGATGCGCCAGGGAAAGCCGCCGATGCGGAGATCGCGGTGGCGAACGTCGTAGCCGGCCGCCCGCGCCTCCGCGATCCACTCAAGGACGGCGCCGCCGACGTCGTCGGCCACGACCTGCCAGTAGAGCGCGTAGCCGCCGACCACGAGGCCGGCATTGAGCAGGGCAAGGCCCGCGAGCAGCGGCCAGCGGCGCCGGCCGCGCAGAAGGTCGCGGACGCCCACTATCGTTCGGGCCGCTTCATTTACGGGTCGCGAAGTGCCAAGTAAGGTGCATGCCGATCATGCTCCGGGAGCGAAAATCCGCATCGCGCGCCGGCCCCGTCGCGCTAGCGCCAGCCGAAGCCGACATCTGGATCTTCGCCTACGGATCACTCCTGTGGGACCCGGGATTCAGGTATCAGGCGTGCGCGCCGGCAACGCTGTTCGGCTACCATCGCGCGTTCTGCGTCTACTCCTACATCTACCGTGGCACACGCGCTCGGCCCGGCCTTGTGCTCGGCCTCGACCGCGGTGGCTCGTGCCGTGGGCGCGTCTATCGTGTCGCCGGCGCCAGGGCGGCGGCCGTGCTCGCCTACCTCGAGGAACGAGAGCGCACGATCTACGTCTATGAGCGGCGGCTGTGCCGCGTGCGTCTCTCCGGAGAACCCGTGCCAGCTTACGCCTACATCGCCGACCGCTCGCATCCGCAATACACCGGTCCGTTGACTCTCGAAGCCGCGGCCGACATCATCCGCCGCGGGCACGGTCAGCGCGGCCCCAATCGCGACTATCTCGCCAACACCGTCTTGCACCTGCGCGAGCTCGGCGTCACCGACCATCACCTCGAAGCACTGCTCCGCTTGGTGGACGCCAGGCCCGGCTGAGCGCGGCGAGCGCTACGCCGCGAGCGTGGCGGCCAGCGCCGTGACCAGAAGGTCGGCGTGCGCGCTGGTCAGGCACAGCGGCGGTCGGATCTTGAGGACATTGGCGTGGCGGCCGGCGGCCCCGATCAGGACGCCCCCGTCGCGCATGCCGTTGATCACGCAACTCGCGGTCTTGGGATCGGGCTGGTTGAGGTCGCCAGCGCGGCAGAACTCGACACCGAGGAACAGGCCGGCGCCGCGCACGGCGGCGATCCGCCCGTCGCGTTGCGCGAGCTCGGCCAGCCGCTCGCGCAACGCGTCGCCGACCCGAAGCGCGTTGCCCTGCAGGTCTTCGTCCGCGATCACGTCGAGCACCGCGAGACCCGCCGCCGCGGCCACCGGACTGCCGCCGAAGGTGTTGAAGTAGCCGGTCGCCGCGCAGAACTTCGTGAGGATGCCCGGTCGGGTCGCGACTCCAGCCATGGGGAAGCCGTTGCCCATCGGCTTGCCCATGGTCACGATGTCGGGTGTCAGGCCGTGACGGCCGAAGCCCCACATGTGCTCGCCGGTGCGGGCGAAACCGGGCTGCACCTCATCGGCGATGAACACCCCGCCCGCCGCGCGCGCGGCCTTGACCGCCGGCGCCAGGAGGCCACACGGCTCCGCGTGGATGCCATCGCTCGAGAAGATGGTGTCGCAGATCAGCCCGGCCAGCGGCACGCCACTCTTCTTGAGCGCGGCGGCGGCCGACGCGACCGCCGCGGCAAAGCCGCCGGCGATGTCGTTGCCGTACGCCTGGCGGCAGGGCGCCGGTACCGTCCGGACATGCTTGGGAACGCCGCCCCGTTTCAGCGCGGCCGGCGAGATTTCCGCCACCGCCGCGGTGTTGCCGTGATAGGCGGCCTCACTGACGATGAATCCGACGCCGCTGGTTGCCTGTCGGGCCAGCCGCAGCGCGAGGTCGTTGGCCTCGCTGCCGGAGCACACCAGAACGATGTTCGAGAGCGACTTCGGTAGGGTCGCCTTCAGCCGCTCGGCATAGCGCTCGATCACTTCCTGCAGATAGCGGGTGCTGACGCTGACGCGCCCGCTCTGCTCGGCGATCGCCTTGGCCACGCGCGGGTGGCTGTGGCCTACCGAAGGGACGTTGTTGTAGGCATCGAGGTATCGGCGTCCGTCCGCGGTGTGGACCCAAACCCCCTCCGCCCGCACGAGGTTGAGGGGCGCGCGGTAGAACAAGACCGAGGCCGCGCCGAAGTTGCGCGTGCGCCGCGCCAGCAGGGCGCGGGTGGCACTGTCGAGCCGGCCGCCGCCCCTGCCGTCGAAGGCGTTCAGCGTCAGGACATCGTGTGTCTCGGGCGGCATCACCGGCTCCCCTTGTCGCGCGGGCGCGTCTCGGGCCCGCAGCGCTCTTAGCCCACGGTCGCCAAGTACCGCTCGGCCAGCGCGCAGCTATCGTAGGTATAGCCGGGCGCCGCCTGCCGCGCGAGGTCGGTATCGGCGTGGGAGCCCAACCAGGCGAGCACCAGCAGCCGGCGCAGCATGACAAGGGTCGGGATCTGGGCCTCGTCATCGGCCACGATGGGCCGCACGCGGCGATAGCCCGCGAGCCAGGTCGCCAAGAGCGTCTCGGCCTCGGGGCGATGTTCGAGCAGCGTCAACGCGGTCGCCGCATCGTACAGGAACCAGCCGAGGCCGCAGTCGTCGAAATCGATCACCCGCACATCGCCGTTATGCACGAGCAGGTTGGCGAGGCGGAAGTCGGCGTGAATGAGACCGTAGCGGTGCGCAGCCTTGCCATAGCGCGCGAGCTGGCGGTGCAGCGTCGCGACCGTGCGCTCAAGCAGCGCGCGGGCAGCCGGGGTCAAATACGGCCCAGCGGTCCAGGGACCCCAGTTGGGCGCCGCCCCGAGGCAATGCTCGAAATCCCAAATCAGGCGCTCGAAGTATGCGGGTCGGCGCCAGCCCTGCGAATGCGCGTGGGTGCGGGCCGTGATCTCGCCGAGCTGCCGGAACGAGGCGACGAGGTCGCCATCCAGCGCCGGTTCGGTGCCCTCGATGAAAGCGAAGAGGACGCAATCGCGCGTTCCGACAAGGGGATGTGTCACGCCCTGGATGTCCTCGCCATCGCGCCCTGGTATGGCCTGCGGCGTGGTGACGCCGGCCTCCGCCTGAAGTGCCCGCATCCAAGCTAGTTCGCTTCGGATGCCGTCCCGCGTGTGGTAACCGGTCCGGTGGACGCGCAGCACCATTCGCTCGGCGCCGGCCGGCGGCATCACCAGGTAGATCGAGTTCTCCGATCGGCTTAGAAGCCGAAGCGGGGCGCCGCTGAGTCCCCACCGCGGCAGCGCGGCCTCGGCGAGGAGAGCCACGCGTTCATCGTGGCTTGGCGTGGCGCTCATGTCGAGGGTCGGTCCGCAGGGACTTCTGCTCAACTGCACTTCGAGAAGCCGCAGCTCGTGCAGGTATCGCAGTTCTCGAGCCGGACCAGCGCCGGCTGGTTGCAGCGCGGGCAGGCGCGGAAGCGACCGTGCATAACCCCCTCCTCCATGCCCGCCGCGAGTTGCAGCGCATCGGCCTCAGCGGAACGGTCACTGCGGTCGGTCATGAAGCCGATCTTGATCAGGTGTTCCTCGATCACCTCGCCGATCGCCGCCAGGATCGAGGGCACGTAGTGGCCGCTCACCCAGTGCCCGCCACGCGGATCGAACACCGCCTTGAGCTCATCGACGACAAAGCTGACGTCGCCGCCGCGCCGGAACACGGCGCTCATCATCCGCGTCAGCGCCACCGTCCAGGCGTAGTGCTCCATGTTCTTGGAGTTGATAAACACCTCGAAGGGACGCCGCCGCCCGTCCTGGATGATGTCATTGATCGTGATGTACATGGCGTGGTCGCTGTCGGGCCAGCGGATCTTGTAGGTGTTGCCGGGCAGGACCTCGGGCCGGTCGAGCGGCCGCGTCATGTACACCACGGCTCCCGCTTCGTCGTCGTCGCGCGCTCGCGCCGGGAGGACTTCGAGCGGCAGCTCGGTCTGCGCGGCAGCCGGCGCGCTCGCCTTGGCCTCGAGCACGGCACCCGTTACCGGATTCGGGCGATAGGTGGTGATGCCCTTGCAGCCGCTGTCATAGGCAAGCAAGTAGACGTCCTTGAACGCGTCGAATGCGATGTCCTCGGGGCAGTTCACCGTCTTTGATACCGCGCTGTCGACGTGCGCCTGGACCGCGGCCTGCATGCGAACATGGTCGCTCGGCGCGAGGTGGAGCGCATCGACGAAGGCATCGGTCAACGGCGCCGTTTCGCCGCGCAGGCGGCGGAACAGGCGGAACGCGTGGTCGCTCACCTCCTCCTCGCGCCGCGTCCCGTCCGGCATCAGGACGTTGCGGCGATAGACGAAGCTGAAGACCGGCTCGAGGCCGGAGGACACGTTATCGGCGAGAATCGAGATCGTGCCGGTGGGCGCGACCGAGGTCAGGAGCGCATTGCGAACGCCATGGGCGGCGATGGCGCGCCGCACCTCGGGGTCGAGCACGCGTACGGTCTCGCCCGCCAGGTAGGGCTCACGATCGAACAGCGGGAAGGCGCCCTTTTCGCGCGCGATCTCTGCCGACGCGACGTAGGCCGCGCGCTGCAGCGTCCGCATCCAGGTCGAGGCCGTCGCAACCGCGCGTTCCGTGCCATAGCGTATGCCGCACAGGATCAGCGCGTCGGCGAGGCCGGTGATGCCGAGCCCGATCCGGCGCTTGGCGCGCGCCTCGGCCTGCTGCTGGGGCAAAGGGTAGCGCGAGATCTCGATGGCGTTGTCCAGGAGGCGCACGGCGACCGGCACGAGTTCTTCGAGCGCCGCGACGTCGAGCGCGGCGTCCGGGGTGAACGGGGCCCGCACCAGGCGCGCCAGGTTGATCGAGCCGAGCAGGCACGCGCCATAGGGCGGCAGCGGCTGTTCGCCGCACGGGTTCGTCGCGCTGATCGTCTCGCAGTAGTGGAGGTTGTTCAGCCGGTTGACGCGGTCGATGAAGATCACGCCCGGCTCCGCCGCGTCGAAGGTCGCGCGCATGATCCGGTCCCACAGCTCGCGCGCCCGCACCACCGCGTAGCAGATGCCCCCGAAACGCAGCTCCCACGACAGATCCTCTCGCACCGCGGTCATGAATGCGTCGCTGACCAGGACCGAAAGGTTGAACATGCGCAGCCGTCCCGGTTCCTGCTTCGCGGCGATGAACGCCTCGATATCCGGGTGGTCGCACCGCATCGTCGCCATCATCGCGCCGCGCCGGTAGCCCGCGGACATGATGGTGCGGCACATCGCGTCCCATACGTCCATAAAGCTGAGCGGCCCCGAGGCGTCGGCGCCGACGCCGCGCACGGGCGCTCCTTTCGGGCGCAACGTCGAGAAGTCGTAGCCGATGCCGCCGCCCTGCTGCATCGTCAGCGCCGCTTCCTTGAGATGATCGAAGATACCCGCCACGTCGTCGGGGATCGCGCCCATGACGAAGCAGTTGAACAAGGTGACGCGGCGGTCCGTGCCCGCCCCCGCGATGATGCGGCCGGCGGGAAGGAAGCGGAAATCGGCCAGTGCGTCGGCGAAGCGCCCGGTCCACAGCTCGGGATCGGCCTCCGGCGTCGCGGCCGCGCGCGCCACCCTGAGCCAGGTGTCGTCGATCGTCCTGTCGATGGGCGTGCCGTCGGCCGCCCGCAGCCGGTATTTCATGTCCCAGATCTGTTGCGAGATCGGGGCGATCGCCGGAACGGACACGCGCATCACAAGGTCATCCTAGGCAGCCACCGCGCCACGATCAACAATCGGGTTCATGCTTTGTTTTCCTTCGGCCGCGGCGGCGTAAGCGACTGAGAAGACGGGACGATCAGGACTCGTCCCAGATCTGCGCAGATGGTGCGGCGGGCAGTTGAGCGCGGTTGTCCACAGGTTTGTCCCGAGCGCCCGTGGCTTCCTCGGCCAACCGCGATGACGCGCCCTCGATCCCTTCGCGCAGGCGATCGAGTAAGACCTCGCGCTCGAGGCCGGGCGGGATCGCGGGCAGGAACTCAAGGATGATGGTGCCGGCGCGGCGGGCGAAGCCGCGCCGGGGCCACATCATGCCCGAGTTCAGGGCGACAGGGATCACCGACAGCCCGAGCGCTCCGTAGAGCGCAGCGATCCCCGGATGATAGGGCGCCCGGGCGCCTTGGCGGGTGCGCGTGCCCTCCGGGAAGATCACGATGGGGCGACCCTGCCCTGCGACCGCCCGCGCCCGGCGCACAAGGGCACGCAGCGCCGCCGCCCCGCCGGCGCGATCGACCGCGATCATGTCGGCGCGGCGCAGCTCCCAGCCGAACAGGGGAATGGCCAGCAGCTCGCGCTTCACGACAAAGGCGGGGTCGTCGAGGGCAAGATTGAACACCAGCGTGTCCCATGCCGACTGGTGCTTCGATGCCACGATGTACGGAGCCCTCGGCAGGCGCGCTCGGCCGCGCACGACGATACGCTGGCCGATGAGGCCCTGAAGGACAAACACGCCGCGGACCCAAAAGCGGATGCCCCGGAGAATGGCAACCCGGGGCAGCACGAGGGTCGGCAGATAGAGCACCGCCAGAAGCGTCGTCCAGGCGAAGAACGCCACGTTGAAGAACAGCGAGCGCAGGAGCCCGATCATGGTCCGCTCACCAGGCGCGCTGCACGCGGATGCGCGCCGCCGTCAAAAGGAACTTCGTGTACTCCGAGGCGAGCAGACTCGCGGTACCGGGCCACGCCCACCATCGTTCGAGGTGGACGTGTTCCGGAAACACCGGGTTGGCAACGAATACCCCATCGGGCATCGCCTGCCGCAGCTCCAGCATACTTCGGGGCATGTGGTAGGTGGCGGTGACGATGCGCAGCGAACGGTAGCCTTCGTCCGCAACCCAGCGTGCGGTCTCATCGGCGTTGCCGGCGGTATCCTGGGCGTGCCGGCCGAGGACGACGCAGCACTCGAACAAATCGGGGGCGCGGGCCGAAAACGTCGCGATGTCCTGCGGCGCCACGTTGTGACCGACGCCGGAGACGAACATCTTGCGCGCCCGTCCGGCGCCGAGGAGGGCGAGCCCGACCTCGAGCCGCTCGCTGCCGCCGGTCAGAACGACGATGCCATCGGTCACCGTCGCGGCGTCGGCCACTTGCCGCGGGAGCGCCTCGGCGAACCAGACCAAGCCGGCGAGCCAGGTGAGGATCGCCCCGGCACCGAAGCCGAAGAGGGCGTGAGCCGAGCCGTTTCGGCGGGCGCGGCGGCGCCGGCGACTCATCGCGGCGCCTCGAGCAACCGGTCCGCCGCCTCGACCAGGTCCTCGTAGACAGCAACCGGCAGCACGTAAGGCGGCAACCCGGCGGCCTCGGTTGTGCGGCCCTGGCCCGTGCGCACCAGGACCCGCCGGCAGCCCGCGGCGGTTGCGGCCTCGAGATCGCGCAGCGCGTCGCCGATCATCATGGCGTGCCCGGGCTCGACCCGATAGCGGGCGAGCGCCTCGCCGAGCATTCCCGGGGCCGGTTTGCGCCGTGGCCCGGCCGACCACGGCGGGTCGGTGCAGACGATGATGTCGTCGAGCCATGCCGCCGAGCGCGCGAGCACGGCGCGCAGGTGCTGGTGGATCCGCTCCAGCATCTCGGACGTCACCAGGCCGCGGCCGACCGCCGACTGGTTCGTCACTACCACAACGGGCCAGCCGGCCCGGTTGAACCGAGTGACCGCTTCGGCCGCACCCGGAAGGAGTTCGAGTTCAGCGGGCTCCTTGACATAGTCGGCGCGGTCCACGTTGAGCACGCCGTCGCGATCCATCAGCACGAGCATGGCGCAGCTAAGGCATTCGGCCGAGCAGGCGCCGGACGGTGACGCGGCAGGCGAGCGCGGCCGCGGCGGCGGCCAGGATCGGGACCGCCGGTAGGGCCAGCCACATCGAGCGGGGCAGCGCGGCAGGGAGCCCGTACGTGGCGGCCAGCGGCGCCAGATAGTCGTAGAGAACCAACAGCACCGCCACCGCCAGGGCGAAGCCCCCGGCCGCGCCGATCGCGCTCATGACCAGAATCTGGCGCTGGAACAGCCGCGCGACCAGGCGATCGGGCGCCCCGAGCAGGCGCAGGATCTCGATGGTATCGCGCCGCGCGGCGAGCCCGGCGTGAGTCGTCAGCACGATGACGAGCACGGCAGCAATCGCCGTCAGCGTGAGCGCCCCGCCGGCCAGGAGGCGTGCCGCTAGCGCGAGCCGGCTCAGCGCGTCGAGCCACCGCCCGTGGTCGTCGAGGCGCGCGCCGGGAACCCGCTCCTGCAGCCGAGCCGCAAGCACCGCCGCGTCCGCGCCCCCGGGATCGAGCTCGACATCGATCAGGCGCGGGAGCGGCAATGAGGCGATCTCGCTCGCCTCGCCGAGCCACGGCTCGAGCAACGCGCGCACCTCTGCGCCGGCGATCTCCCGCGCGGCGACGACGCCCGGAGAGCCGCGCAAGACATCGAGCGCGGCGGCAACGACCGTATCGGCCCCCTCGGCCGAGGGCGCCCCGACCTCGACCGCGAGGCGGGCGCGCAGGTCATACTGCCAGCGCGCGATGGCCGCGTCGGCGCCGGCCAGCGCCGCCACCGCGAGCCCGGTGAGCAGCACGATGCTTGCCATCATCGCCGGCAAGGCGCGCCGCGTCGGGCCGCCCTCGAAACCAAGCCCGACGCGCCGTGCCCTCATGCCTCGGCCTGGGCGGGCGGCGGCACGAGCCGCCCCGCATTCAGCCGCAGCACCGGGTGGCCGGTGCGCTCGATCCACGCCTCGTCATGGGTCGCGAGCACCACCGTGGTACCGATGCGATTGAGCTCTTGAAACAGGTGGGTGAGCCGGATGCCCTGCTTGGCGTCGACGTTGCCCGTCGGTTCGTCGGCCAGGAGGAGGCGCGGCCGCGTGATCACGGCCCGGGCGATGGCGACGCGCTGCTTCTGGCCGTCCGAAAGGGCGGGGGGGCGCGTATCGAGGTCCTCCGCCAGACCCACCCACCGCAGGAGCTCGCTGCCGAAGGTCCGGGCGCGCTCCTCGTTCTCGCCGAAGATCCGCAACGGCAGCACGACGTTGTCGAAGGCGGTCAGGTGGTCGAGCAAGCGGAAGTCACGGAAGATCACACCGATCTGACGACGGACGGCGGCGCGCTCGTCACGGCTCATAGTGCCAACATCGCGATCGAACAAGTGGATCGTCCCGGCCGAGGCTCGCTCCGCCAGGTACATGAGCTTGAGCAGGGACGTCTTGCCGGCGCCGCTTGGTCCGGTGAGGAAGTGAAACGAGCCCGGCTCGAACCTGACGGTGATATCGCGCAGAATCTCCGGCCCGGCACCATAGCGCATGCCGACGCCCTCGAAGCGAACCACTCCGCGGCACCTCTGCCACTCCGCGCCCCAGCGCCACGTGCCACGATGGCACACGGTCATCGGCTTCGTCCAGTGGCGGAGGCCTGCCCAGTACCTGCTTGGGGGCTGCCTTGCCACCCTCCCGGCGACCACCTATAACGGGCTACCCCGAGCAAGCGCCGCGCAGATGATAGTCAGCTGCCCCAACTGCGAGACCCGCTTCAACATCGACCCCAGCGTACTTCTCCCGAACGGACGCAATCTGCGGTGCAGCCGCTGCCGCCACGTGTGGCTCGAGCCGCCGGTGCGTGCGACATCGAGCTTCGCCGAGCCGGACGCCGATCTGGACGACGGCATG
>VGEJ01000011.1 GCA_016869335.1 Alphaproteobacteria bacterium
CGGGTCCTGGTTGGGCTTCCTGAGCTTGACCAGAACACCGCCGGGCCCAGCCATGCGCAGCGCGGCGCAGCGCGCGAGGAGCGCATCCGTCCCCTCGGCCGCCTCGACGCCGAGCACGCGGCCTTGCTGCACCACGGCCGCTTGGCCGATATCGAGACCGCCGAGCGCGCGCACCACGCGAACGCCGAGCAGAATATCGTTGAGCGCCGCTTCGTCGGGAAGCAGTCCGCCGATGGCCCCGGTCGGCGCGAGCAGATCCGCCAGCACCGCGTCCGCGCCAACCACGCGGAAGCCCTCGCTCTCGAGCTCGCTAACCACGACCGAGAGGAGCTGATCGTCGCCCGCGCTGCGCAGACCGGCCAGCTTCACCAGAAGCTGCGCGCCGCGCCAGTCCGGACGCACGTTCGCCAGCGAGGGTCGGCGAACGGCGCCCGCCAGCACCACCTCTTCGCATCCTTGTTCGCGCAGCAAGCTAAGCGTCTTGCCAACGGCGGCGAGCCCGACCCACGCGTGCGGCGTGGCGCCGATCGCGGTCGGGTCCGCCTCGCCCTCGAACGCAATGACGAACATAGGCCGGGCGGCGGCGATGCACGCGTCAATCAGCTTCCCCGGGAGATCCCCGCCGCCCGCCAGAATACCGAGCTTAGGTGGCACGGTCCGGCTGACAGATCGAGCGCGAGGAGTCGGCGCGGATGAACGCGATGATGTCCATCACCAGCGGCTCGTGACGGAACAGGGTCGCGACGTCCTCGACGCGCTCCTGGAAGGTCCCCTCCTGGGCAAACAGCATCCGATAGGCGGCACGCAGGTCGTGGATGCTCTCGCGGCTGAAGTTGCGGCGCCTGAGGCCCACGATGTTGAGGCCGGAGAGCACCGCCCGGTTGCCCATCACCGAGCCGTAGGGAATGACATCCTGCTCGACCCCCGACATGCCGCCGACCATGGCGTGCTTGCCAATGCGCACGAATTGGTGCACCGCCGACAGGCCGCTGACGATCGCGTACTCGTCCACCCTCACGTGACCGCCGAGCGTCGCGTTGTTGACCAGGATCACGTGATCGCCGATCTGGCAATCATGCGCGACGTGAGCGCCCGCCATGACCAGGCACTCATCGCCCACGCGCGTCACCATGCCGCCACCCTCGGTGCCCGGGTTGAGCGTCGCGTGCTCGCGGATCGTCGTGCGCGCCCCGATGATGAGCTCCGAGGGCTCGCCGCGGTACTTGAGATCCTGCGGCTGATGGCCGACCGAAGCGAACGGAAACACGCGCGTCCCGGGGCCGATCCGCGTCCGTCCAGCGACTACGACGTGCGACTCCAAGACGACGCCCGTCTCCAGAACCGCGTTGCCGCCAACGTGGCAGAACGGACCGATCCGCACACCGCGTTCCAGCTGGGCGCCGCGCTCGACCACGGCGGTGGCATGGATGACCGGCAGGTCGGCCGCGCCCACCGCGTCTCCCGCCGACATGCTAGCGGTCCAGGATCATGGCCGTTATGCTCGCCTCCGCGACCAGGATCTCGTCCACCTTGACCTGGCCGGCGAGCTTCCACACCGCGCCGCGGTTTCGGATCTTGGTAACATAGACCCGCATCGTGTCCCCCGGAACGACCGGCCTGCGAAACCGGGCTTCATCGATCGCCATGAAATAGACGAGCTTACCCTCGGCCGACGCTCCCAGGGTATGGACCACCAGCACGGCCGCGGTCTGCGCCACCGACTCGACGATCAGCACCCCGGGCATGACCGGCCGCGTTGGGAAGTGCCCCTGAAAGAACGATTCATTGATCGACACGTTCTTGATCCCCGTGGCGCTCACGTCGGCGACCAGGTCCACGACCTTGTCGATCATGAGCATGGGGAAGCGGTGCGGCAGCATGCGCATGACCCGCTCGATGTCCGCCGCATCCGACAACGTCGCATCAGTCATCGATGCTGCCCTTTCCGCGCCCCGCGCGCAGCAGCAGCGCGGACTGGCGTCGGAACTCCCGGATCGGCACAGCGGGAAACCCGCCCCACGTCTCGCCCTCCGGGACGTCCTTCGTGACCCCCGACTTGGCCGCGATCGTCGCTCCGACGCCGATCCGAAGATGGCCGGCGAAGCCGGCCTGGCCCCCGACCACGGCGTAATCGCCAAGCTGCGTACTGCCCGAGATCCCAACCTGCCCGGCCAGAATGCAACCGCGACCGAGGCGCACGTTGTGCCCGATATGAACGAGGTTGTCGATCTGGCTGCCACGGCCAATGACGGTGTCGGGGCCGGCGCCGCGGTCGACCGTGCTGTTGGCGCCGATCTCGACATCGTCCTCGATGATCACGCGGCCGATCTGCGGCACCTTGACGTGGCGTTCGCGATCCGGGGCGAAGCCGAACCCATCCTGTCCGACGCGCACGCCGGGATGGAGGATGACCCGATCGCCCATCAGGCAATGGCTCACCACCGTGCCGGCGCCGATCATGCAATCGGCGCCCAGCCGCACCGCGCGCCCGATGACGGCGTTGGCTCCGATCCGACATCGCGCTCCGACTTCGGCGAGCGCCGCGATCACGGCGCCCGGCCCCACCTCGCAGTCCGGGCCGATCTGGGCGCTGGCGTCCACCACCGCGGTCGGATGGATCTCCGGTTGCACGGGGGGCGTCGGGTAGAACGCCTGCGCCATCAGGGCGTAGCTGCGATAGGGCTGCCGGCTCAGCAGCAACGCCATGCCAGGCGGCGCGCGATCGGCATGACCGGGGCGCAGGACGCAGGCTCCGACCCGGCTATCCGCCAACGCCCGAAGGTAGCGCGGGTTGTCGAGGAAACCGAGATCGTGCGGGCCGGCGCTCTCCAACGGCGCCACGTCATGCAGCTCGCGGTCGGCATCGGCCTCCGCGCCAAGCGCGGCACCGCCAATGGCCGCAAGCTGGCGCAGCGTGTATGGCCCCGTTCTGGTGAAGAACCGCTCGTCGGCCATCACTCGCGCGGCGGCAGCGACACCGCCAACTTGGGCAAGCGCTTGTCGAGCTGATCGAGCACCACCTGGGTCAGGTCAAGCGACTTCGATACGAAGAGGGCCTGCGAGCTGTCCAGCACGATGTTAAAGCCGCGCTCGCTCGCCAGGTCGGTGACGATCGCAAGGACGGTCTTCAGAAGCTCCCCGCGCGCCGCGGCAACCGCCCGCTCGAACTCGCGGTTGCGCTCGATCACTTGGCGTTCCAGTTCCTGCGTCTTGGTCTCGAACGCGCGCCGTTTGTCGTTGAACGCCTCCTGCGAGAGGATCGTGCGCTGTCGTTCGAGCTCCTGCGCTTCGGCCCTGAGTTTGTCCTCCTGCCCGGTGATCTCCGCCTGATAGGCGGTGCGATACTCGCCGATCTGGGCCAGCAAGGTCTTGGCCGCCGCCGAATCTTGCTCGAGCCGCTGATAGTTGATGATGGCGACCACCGCGGGCGCCATGCGCTCGGCCGCGGCCGCCCAGGTCCCGACCACAAGCGCCACGGCCAGCGCGAACGCCGAGATCGCGGTCCGCATCAGAAGCGGGTCCCGAACGTGAAGCGAATGGGCTGGGTCTTGTCCACGTCTTCCTTGACGGCAGCGTAGGCGGCGTCGAGCTGTACCGGTCCGAACGGCGAGCGCCAGGTGATGCCGACCCCGGTGGAGACGCGCGGCGACCCCACGTCGAAGATCCCGGCTCCGTCCTCATCGACCTGCCCCAGACTGCCGAACTCGGTGAAGACGCGGCCGAAAAGGCCGAACTCCTCGGGCAACCCGAGGGGGAAGCGCGCTTCCGCGGTCCCGATGTAATAGAGATTGCCGCCCAGCGCGTCGTCGGTGACGAGATCGCGCGGACCGATTCCGGCGCGCTCAAAGCCGCGGAAGTTGCTGGCACCGACGAAGAAGCGGTTGTTGATGTTCACGTCCTGTCCCAGGCCGAAGATGTATCCCTCCTCAAGCGCGAATACCGCCGTCAGATCCTCGATGACCGGTATGTAATGCTCATAGTTCATTCGGGTGCGCAAGAACCGCACATTTCCGGCGAGTCCGGCGAGATCCTGCCCGAACCGCACCGACCAGCCCTCGGTTGGATCGACGACGTCGTCGCGGGCGTCATACTCGATGCTGTAGCCGACGGAGGACGTGATCGAGCGGCCTTCCTGTTCGCGGATGAAGCGCGACGCGCCGGCGCCGACGTCGGTCACGTCGGTGATGTTAAAGCTGTAGTTGAGCGACTGGCGGAGCCCCTCGAAGATCGGAAATCCCGCCCGCAGCACGAACCCGACCTGCTTCTGGTTGAACGAGCTCTCATCCTGCAGGTCGCGCTGGCGGCGGAAGGCATCGAAACCGGCGGCAACGTTGCGATCGAGGAAGTACGGCTCCGTGAAGCTCACGTCGATGAACTGCCGGCGCGTCGATAGATTGAGCGCGGCACGCAGGTCCTGTCCCTGCCCCAGCAGATTCCGCTCCCGAATGCTGATGTCACCGACCAGGGCCTCGGTCGTGGAGATGCCGGCGCCGACGCTGAGTTCCCCCGTAGACTGCTCCTCCACCGTCACCAGGATGTTCGACTTGTCCGGCGCGCTGCCAGGCTGGTTCTCGACGTTGACGTTCTTGAAGAACGCGAGCGAGCGAACGCCGCGGCGCGAGGCCTGAAGCTTCGCCGTGTTGAACGCATCGCCCTCGACGAGCTTGAACTCACGCCGGATCACCTCATCGAGGGTGCGCACGTTGCCCACGATATCGATACGCTCGACGTAGACGCGCGGCCCTTCATTGATCTCGTAGCTGACCCCGATCGTCCGCGCGTCGCGATCGCGATCGAGCTTGGGCTTGATATCGACGAACGCGTAGCCGAGCCGCCCGACCTCGAACGTCAACGCCTCCACGCTCCGCTCCACGGCCTCGGCGTCGTAGGCCTCGCCCGCCGTCGTGCTGACGAATGCCATCAGTTGAGTGGGATCGAGGTCCTTGAGCGCCGCCTTGACCGCGATCGGCCCGAACCGGTACGGCTCTCCCTCCTCCACCGCGAACGTCACGTATAAATCCTGGCGACTGGGGCTCAGCTCGGCCACCGCCGAGGTGACGCGGAAATCGGCATAGCCGCGCTTGAGGTAGTACCGGCGCAGCAACTCCTGATCGAAGGCGAGCCGATCGGGATCGTATGTGTCGTCGCTCGTGAAAAAACGGTACCACCGCGACTCCCTGGTGGCGATGGCCCCACGCAGCCGACCGTCGCTGAAGCGGCGATTGCCGACGAACGAGATCCGGCGGATCCCCGTCGCCGGCCCCTCGGTGATCTCGAAGATGAGGTCGACACGGTTTTGCGCGAGCTGAATGACCTTGGGCTCGACCGTTGTGGCGTAGCGGCCACTGCGCTGGTAGACCTGCAACAGCCGCTGGACGTCGCTCTGGATGCGGCTTCGCGTGAAGACGGTGCGCGGTCTCAGTTGGACCTCGGCCGAAAGCGTCTCATCGTCGATCCGCCGGTTGCCCTCGAATGCGAGCCGGTTGATGATCGGATTCTCCACGACATTGACGATGAGACGACTACCTGCGCGCGCGATGCTAACATCGGCAAACAACCCCGTCGCGAAGAGCGCCTTCAGCGACTCGTCCACGCGGCGTGCGTCCATCGCGTCGCCCGGTCCGATCGTCATGTACGAGCGCACCGTCTCGACTTCGATACGCTTTGTGCCGCTGACCTGAATCTCCGTCACGCGCTGTTGCGCGAACCCGGGTCCGCCGATGAGCGCGAGCGCCAGCGCGGCCAGCAACGCACGGCGCGCCGCGCCCGAGCGCGCCGCGAGCCACGCCAGCGGGCGTGCCGCGCGCATGATCAAGCCGCCACCGGGTACGCGCAGAGGGACATCGGCCGTGGCTCGTCAGGACCGTATGCGGGAGAAGAACTCGACGACCTTGAGGTTGACTAGGTCGTTCCACGTCACGAACAGGAACAGGCAGAGCACAAGCGCCGCACCGATCCCCAGGCCGTACTCCTGCACGCGGGCGGCCAGCGGTCGTCCTCGCAGTGCCTCGATCCCATAGTAAAGCAGGCGCCCGCCGTCCAGCATCGGCACCGGGAACAGGTTGATCAGCCCGAGGTTGATCGACAGCACGGCCGCGAAGGAGACCAGCGCGGTCAGGCCGAGCTGCCACATCTGGCCCGAGATCTGGGCGATCCGCACCGGACCGCCGAGGTCCTCGGTGGTCCGCCGTCCCATGATCATCTCGCCGACGTAGACGAGAGTCGCGCCCGCCACCATCACGGTCTCGCCGGCGCCGCGCCACAAGGAAGTGAACGGGTCGTGGCGAACGTGCTCGACCGCACCGCCGATGACGCCGATTCGACCGATCCGGTAGGTGTTGCCGAACCGGTCGCGTTCGACCACGAGGGCGGGCACGACCACCAGGTCAAGCACCGCACCGTCGCGCTCTACCTTGACCGACAGCGGGCGCTCCGGGCTCATGCTGGCGATGCGTTGCATCTCCTGAAAACGCTCGATGCTGCTGCCATCGAGTTCGATCACCCGGTCGCCGGCGCGCAGGCCCACGGCCTCGGCCACGCCATCGGGCACGACCGAGCCGACCACGGGCGGGGTGAAGGGCTGCCCGATCGTGGCGAACAAGCCCCCATAGAGGGCGATCGCCAGCACGAAATTGGCGAGCGGGCCCGCTAGGATGATGGCGGCCCGGCGCGGCAGGGACTTGTGGTGGAATGACACGGCCCGTTCCGACGGCGCCATGTGCGCCAGTTGTTCCGTCGCCGCGCCGTTGGCGGCGTTCGCGTCACCGAAGAACCGGACATAGCCGCCGAGCGGCACCCAGCTCATCTTCCAGCGCGTTCCCCGCCGGTCGGTCCAGCCGAAGATCTCGTGGCCGAACCCGACGGAGAACACTTCGACCCGCACATGATTCCAGCGCGCCACGAGGTAGTGGCCGATCTCGTGCACGAACACGAGCGCCGTGAGCACGAGGAGGAACGGCAGCACATAGTTCCACAGGAACGCGATGGACCCGAGCACGCCGCTCATTGGGCTGCCCGTGCCGCTCGCGCCGCGCCCCTGCGGCGCTGCGGTCGATGCAAACCGAGCACGCAGCTCTCGGCGAGGCGGCGCGCCTCACGGTCGAGCGCGAGGACGGTGCTCAGGTCGGGCACGGCGAAGCGCGGGCACAGGGCAAGAGTCTCGGCCACCACCCGCGCAATATCGAGGAATCCGATGCGGTCGGCGAGGAAGCTTTGCACCGCCACCTCGTTGGCGGCGTTCAGCACCGCTGATGCGGTTCCGCCGGCTTGGAGCGCGGACCGCGCCAGGCCGAGCGAGGGGAAACGATCGGGATCGGGCGGCTCAAAGGTGAGTTGCGCGACGCGACTCAGATCGAGCCGCGCGCTCGGTGCCGGGATGCGGCGCGGCCAGCCCAGCGCGTAGGCGATCGGCGTCCGCATGTCGGGGGCACCGAGTTGCGCGAGGACCGAACCATCGACATAGGCGACAAGGCTGTGCACGACCGACTGCGGATGTACCAGGACCTCGATCCGTTCGCTCGGCAGGCCAAACAGGTGGTGCGCTTCGATGACCTCGAGCCCCTTATTCATCAGCGTGGCCGAGTCGACCGAGATCTTGGCGCCCATGTCCCAATTCGGGTGTGCCACCGCTTGGCTCGGCGTCACGTCGGCCATCTGGCGCATGTTCATCGTGCGGAACGGGCCGCCCGAGGCGGTGAGAATGAGCCGCTCGACCGCCGCCGGTTGAGTGAAGTCGAAGACCTGAAAAATGGCGTTGTGCTCCGAGTCCACCGGCAAAAGCATGGCGCCGCACTCGCGCGCCTCGCGCATCAGGAGCTCGCCCGCGCACACCAGGCATTCCTTGTTGGCGAGGCCGACGATGGCGCCGCGACGCACCGCCGCAAGGGTCGGCGCTAGGCCGGCGGCGCCGACGATCGCCGCCATCACCCACTCCGCCGGCCGCAATGCCGCCTCGATGATCGCGTCGGGCCCGGCGGCAACGGCGATGTCGGTACCCGCGAGAGCATCCTTGAGGGCGCCATAGAGCGCGGGATCGCCGATCACCGCGAGCCGCGGCCTGAGCCGGCGCGCCTGCTCGGCCAGCCGCGGCACGTTGCTCTGGGCGGTCAGCGCATCGACGACGTAGTCCGCGCGCCGGTCCTCGATGAGGGCGATGGTGTTGCAGCCCACCGAGCCGGTGGAGCCGAGGATCGACACGCTGCGCGGCGTTGGGTTGGCGCGAACCGGTGCTACCGCCACAACAACGCCCCCCCCTTGGCGAGCGCGATTCCTGCGGCCGCGGGCGACGCGAGCAGAAGCGAGTCAACCCGGTCCAGGACGCCGCCGTGTCCGGGAATGAGCCGGCCGCTGTCCTTGACCAAGAACCGCCGCTTGAGTGCCGATTCGATCAGGTCCCCGCCCTGCGCCGCCAGCGATACCACGAGGCTCAGGAGGACAATCAGTGCCACGGGACCGAGGGCCGGGCCAAGCCCCACGGTGTCGAGCGATGCGGCGACCAGTCCGACGAGCGCCGCCGCCGAGAGGCCGCCCACCGCGCCGGCCCAGGTCTTGCCCGGGCTGAGTCGGGGGGCCAGCTTGGCGCCGCCAATGATCCTGCCGCACGCGAACGCCCCGATATCGGTCGCCCATACGACCAGCAGGAGCCAAAGGACGGATGCGCGGCCGCTGCTGGGCTCGGACCGCAGCCAGATCAGCGCGACGACGGGCACCGCCAGATGGACGATCCCCGCCGCATGCCACGGCGATACGCGCCGGTTCAACAGCGCGAATCCTGCGGCCCCTCCGGCCGCTGCCAGTACGGCCGCCAAGGCGGTCAGCGGCAGCCCGATTTGGGCCAGGAACAGCCCGCCCAAGATCACCGCGCCCAGCCCGATCGTGGCGATGCCCGCTCGGCGTCCGAGCAGCCGCTCCCATTCACCGGCCGCAAGCAGGGCGACGGCGCCCGTCAGCACCGCGAACCACCAGCCCCCAAGCCATGCGGATGCAACCGCGATCGGCGCCAACACCAGCCCCGAGGCCACGCGCCGAACGACTTCCCGCCGCCGCTCAGGCACTGGAGGCACCGTAGCGCCGCTCGCGATTGTGATACTCCGCCACCGCGTCATGCAATGTCTGCTCCGAGAAATCGGGCCACAGGATATCGAGGAAGACGAACTCAGAGTAGGCGATCTGCCACAACAGGAAGTTGCTGAGCCGCTTCTCGCCGCTGGTGCGGATCAGGAGATCGGGATCCGGGATCCCGACGGTTTCGAGCCGACGCACGAAGGCGGTCTCGTCGATGTCGGCGATGGCAAGCCGGCCGGCCACGACTTCCCCCGCAAGCTGCTGGCAGGCACGAATGATCTCGCGGTGGCTGCCGTAGTTGACCGCGACCGACAGCGTCAACCCATCGTTCGCCCGGGTCAGCGCCTCCGACTCCTCGATGAGCGTGACAACGTCGCGGGGCAGGGCGTCGCGCTCCCCGATGAAGCGAAGTCGCACGCCGCCGCTGTGGAGCTCGGCGAGCTCGGACCGCACGTAGACGCGTAGCAGCCCCATGAGATCATCGACTTCGCTGGCCGGCCGCTTCCAGTTCTCCGACGAGAATGCATAGAGCGTCAGGTAGGGTATGCCGAGGTTGCGGCAGCCGCGCACCGCCGTCCGCACGGCCTCGGCGCCGCGCTGATGGCCCGCGATGCGCGGCAATCCGCGGGCCTTGGCCCATCGGCCGTTGCCATCCATGATGATGGCTATGTGGGTGAGTGAGGTATGCAAGGCCACAGGCCGGCCCCCTCTGGTTCCTGGCCGTCAGACCTGCTTGATCTCCGCTTCCTTGGTGGCCAAGGTGCGATCGATCTCCTTGATGATCTGGTCGGTCGCTTTCTGAATCTCGGCGCCTTGGTGACGGTGTTCGTCCTGGGTGATGTCACCGTCCTTCTCGCGCCGCTTGAGCCGTTCCATTCCATCGCGTCGCACGTTGCGCACGGCGATGCGCGACTGCTCGGCGTACTTGTGGGCGACGCGGGCAAGCTCGGCGCGCCGCTCGGCGTTCAGCTCCGGGATCAGTATGCGCATCACCTGCCCCTCGACGACGGGATTGAGACCGAGGCCGGCGCCCCGGATGGCCTTCTCGACCGCCTTCACCAGCGCGCGGTCCCACACCTGGACGGTAAGCGCCCGCGGCTCAGGAACGCTGATCGTTCCGACCTGATTAAGCGGCATCGCGCTGCCGTAGGCGTCGACCGTGACCGGCTCGAGCAGCGCGGTGCTCGCCCGCCCCGTGCGCAGCCCCGCCAGCTCGTGCTTGAGGACATCGAGCGCCCCCTGCATGCGCCGCCTGATCTCGCCGAGCTCGCTCTCCGCCATCTCAGTCCCCTCCGCCAATGACGGTGCAGGTGCCTTTCCCGGCGATCACGCCGGGCAGCATGCCCGCGCCATGGATCGAGAACACCAGGATCGGGATACCGCTCTCCCGTGCCAGGCTGATCGCCGCGGCATCCATCACGCGGAGGTCTTGGCTCAGCACCTCGCGGTAGGTCAGCCGATCATAGCGCACGGCGTTTGGATGCGTGCGCGGGTCGCTCGAGTACACGCCGTCCACTTGCGTCGCCTTGAGCAGTGCATCGCAGCCCATCTCGGCGGCACGCAGCGCCGCCGCGGTGTCGGTCGAGAAGAAGGGGTTGCCCGTGCCGGCGGCGAAAACGACCACGCGCCCGCGATCGAGGTGGCGCAGCGCCCGACGGCGGACGTAGGGCTCGCACACCGCCTGGATGTGGAGCGCCGATAGCACCCGAGCGCTCACGCCCCCCGCCTCCAGCGCATGCTGGAGCGCCAGCGCATTGATGACGGTCGCCAACATGCCGATGTGGTCGGCGCTCGCCCGCTCGACCCCTGCGCCCGCCAGGGCGGCGCCGCGGAAGAGGTTGCCGCCACCGACCACGAGGCAAAGCTGCACGCCCATATCCTTGACGGCCGCGATGTCGCGGGCCAGATCGCTCGCGAAGGCCCAGTCGATGCCGAAATCGCCGCGGCCCGCCAGAGCCTCGCCCGAGATCTTGAGCAGCACGCGCCGATATGGGGGCGGACGGGGCATCGCTAATCGGTCGGGGTTACCAGGGCGGCAGGCGCTCTCACCCTCCCTCGGGCGCGCGGATCATATCAGAAGCCCCGGGGCCACCATACCCCGGCGCCCCGGCGCTCAACGCGCCGCCTGCGCTGCGACCTCGGCGGCAAAGTCCGCCTGTTTCTTCTCGATGCCTTCGCCGCGCTGAAAGCGCACGAAGCCGGTCACGCTGATCGCCGCTCCCGCCGCCTCGGCCGCCGCCGCCAGCGCCGCGCCGACCTTGACCTCCGGGTCAACCACATAGGGCTGCTCGAGCAGCACGACCTCCTCGTAGTACTTGCGCAAGCGACCCTCGACCATCTTCTCCACGATGGCGTCGGGCTTGCCAGACTGCCTCGCCTGCTCGCGCAGGATTTTGCGCTCGTGTGCCACGAGCGCGGCCGGCAGGCTGTCGGCGGTCACGGCCTGGGGATTGGCGGCGGCAATGTGCATCGCGAGCTGCCGCCCGAACGCGGCAACCGGCTCCGGTGCGCCCCTCGACTCGATCGCGACGAGGACCCCGATCGTGCCCAGTCCGGGAGCGACGGCGCTGTGGACGTAGCTGGCCAGCACGCCCTGACCGACCGCGAGGTGCGCGGTGCGGCGCAGGGTCAGGTTCTCGCCGAGCGTCGCGATCTGGTGGGTGATCTCCTCCGCGACCGATCGCTGCTGGCCGGGATAGGGGGCTTTCAGAACCGCGTCGATCTCGCCCCGCCGGGCGTGGGCGACCTCGGCGATGGCGCGCGTCAGCGCCTGGAACGCCGGATTGCGCGCGACGAAGTCGGTCTCGGAGTTGACCTCCACGATGACCCCGGAGGTGCCGAAGACGCACACGCCGACCAGGCCGTCGGCAGCGATCCGCGAGCCCTTCTTGGCGGCGGCGGTTAAGCCGCGCTTGCGCAACACATCGATGGCGGCGGCAACGTCGCCGGACGCCTCGTCGAGCGCGCGCTTGCACTCCATCATGCCCGCGCCCGTGCGCTCACGCAGCTCCCTGACCAGAGCGGCCGATATCTCAGGCATGCCGATCCCCCTGTGCCGTCACCCGCGACCAGCGCCGTCACGGCGCAGGCGCAAGCGGTTCCTCGGCCGCGGCAGCTACCCCTGCCTCCGGCGGCAGTTCCGATGCCAGCGGCTCGGCCGCGTCGCCGATATCTTCGCCCGCGGCCGCCATTTCGCTCTGCAGCCCGTCGAGCACCGAGCGCGCGAACAGGTCGCAGTAGAGCGTGATGGCGCGCAGCGCATCGTCGTTGCCGGGCACCGCGTAGTCGATCCCCTCCGGGTCGACATTGCTGTCGAGAATGGCAACGACCGGGATCCCGAGCTTGCGCGCTTCCTTGACCGCGATCGCCTCCTTGTTGGCATCGATGATGACCAGTATGTCGGGGAGGCCGCCCATCTCCTTGATCCCGCCGAGCGAGCGCTGCAGCTTGTCGCGCTGACGCTGGAGATTGAGCAGCTCCTTCTTCGTCAGCCCGACCTGCTCCTTCGCGAGCTGGTCGTCGAGATCGCGCAGCCGGCGGATCGAATTCGAGATCGTCTTCCAGTTCGTCAGCGTGCCGCCGAGCCAGCGGTGGTTGACGAAGTACTGACCGCAGGCCGCGGCGGCCTCGGCGACCGCTTCCGCCGCCTGGCGTTTGGTCGCGACGAACAGCACGCGCCCGCCTCCGCCCACAACCTCGCGTACCGCGATGAGCGCCCGGTGCAGCATCGGCACCGTCTGTTCAAGATCGATGATGTGGATGCCGTTGCGCTCGCCGTAGAGGTAGGGCGCCATCCGCGGGTTCCAGCGCCGCGTCTGATGGCCGAAGTGGACGCCGGCTTCAAGGAGCTGGCGCATCGTGAAGAGAGGCATAGCCATGCGGTGATCTCCGGTTGATCCGCCGCGGGGGTCTGGCCAACCCGGGTTCACCCGGGCGGGCACCGGAGCGACCGCGCCCATTGAGACGCGGCCACGCCCCGCGTGAGGAGTGTCTAGGAGCGCCGGGTTTAGCCCCCCCGTCCGCCAAATGCAAGCGCCGCGCACCCCGACTGGGCGGCGGGGGCCTCGGCCACGGCCTACTCGGCGGCTGCTTGCCAGCTGCCGTCGTGCCAACGGTACGGTTGCGGCGCTTCGTCGCGCTGGTTCTGACGGGCGCAGCCGTAAGACGCGGCGCGCTGGGCCTTTGGGTTGTTCAGGAAATCCTCATCGCTGAAGATGTTCCACTTCCCTGTCCATTCGAAGATCTTCTCGCCGTTCGCCTTGCGCAACGGTTTGCCTGTTGCGAAGTCGATGACCTCGCGGGTCAAGCCGAGATCGGCGAGAGCCGGCGGGCGCATCTGGAACCTGCTAAGCGCTCTCCCATCCTCCCCGGCCCGCGACGTCCACCGGAGCGTGTCCTCAAGGGCGGGCGACGTCTCCACATCTGCGATGGTCTTCTCGAGCAGGTCATCGACAGCGATCTCGCCAAAACGCTGTCTGAAGCCCGCGCGTCTGGCTTGGAAACCAATGGGAAGCTCCATCCGCCTTCGCCGGCCGCAGCCTCGGTCGGCTCGCCGGCTCCCTGGCAAACATGCGCCCCTCCCCGAAAGGGACAAAACGGGAACATGCTATCCACCCCGTCCGCCCTCCGTCAAGCATTCTCTCCGTTGCGCCCCCGGGCGGAGCGGGGTCGCGGACTACCTCGCCGGCGCGTAGGCGAGCGCCTCGATCTCCACCTTGACATCGATCATCAGGTCGGCGCGCACCGTCGAACGGGTCGGTGGGTCCTTCGGAAAGAACTCCTCGTACACCCGGTTGAAGCGGCCGAAGTCGCGCGGGTCCTCGAGCCAGCACGTCGTCTTGACCACGTCTTCGAGGCTCACGCCAGCTTTCCTGAGCAGCCGTTCGATGGTGCGCAGCACCACCCGCGTCTGTTCCTCGATGCTGCCTTCGACCACGAGCCCCTTGTCGTCGAACGGCACCGTGCCGGACACGAACACGAAGTCCCCTGCCCGGATCGCCTGGCTTAGCGGAACGGGTAGCGATTTCTCGATGACCTGCTTCTTGCTCATCTGGGTGCCTCCTGGGCGGGGCCGCGCGGGCCGGCCGATTACCTTGCTGGGGCGTTGGCCCGTTGTCAAAGCGCGCGCTTTGCCTCGGGGCGGAAACCAGCTAGGTGTTGGTCCCCTCCCTGCGACGGCCGAGGCCATGATCCTTCCCTGCCAGCGTCACCTGTTCGAGATCCCAGAGGATGTCGCCTACTTCAACTGCGCCTACGTCTCGCCGCTGATGGCGAGCGTCAGCGCCGCCGGCGCGCGGGGCATCGCCCGCAAGGTGCGTCCCTGGGAGCTCGAGACGATCGACTTCTTCACCGAGGCCGACGCTGCGCGCGCCGCGTTCGCGCCGCTGATCGGGGCCAGCGCCGACGACATCGCGATCGTCCCGGCCGCGAGCTACGGCATCGCCCTCGCCGCCAACAATCTCCCCCTTGCCCCGGGTCGGCGCATCGTCGTCCTGGCCGAGCAGCACCCCTCGAACGTGCTGGTGTGGCGCGAGCGGGCGCGCGCCACGGGGGCCGAGCTCCTGGCCATCCCGCGCCCGGGCGACGGGAACTGGACGGGCGCGGTGCTGGGCGCGCTCGACGAACGGACGGCGATCGCAGCCCTGCCCCAATGTCACTGGACCGATGGCGGTCTCCTCGATCTCGAGCCGATTGGCGCGCGCTGTCGTGCGGTCGGCGCGGCGCTCGTGCTCGACCTCACCCAATCGTGTGGCGCGCTGCCCTTCGATGTCGCCCGCGTGCGTCCCGATTTCGCGGTGTCCGCCTGCTACAAGTGGCTCCTCGGCCCCTACACGCTCGGCTTCCTCTACGCGGCGCCTCACCGCCAGGCCGGCGCCCCGATCGAGAACAGCCATTTCCAGCGGCTGCAGGATCGCAGCTTCGGCGGCCCGGTCACCTATCCCGAGGCGTTCGAGCCCGGCGCCCGGCGCTACGACATGGGCGAACGGGCGAACTTCACGGCGATGCCGATGGCGATCGCCGCGTTCGAGCAGATCCGAGCCTGGGGCCTCGCCAATATCGCCGAGACCCTGGCCGCCCACACCCGCGCCATCGCCGACCACGCCCGGAGCTTTGGCCTCGCGGTTCCTCCCGATCCCCACCGGGCGCCGCACTTCCTGGGCATTCGCTTCCCCGCCGGCTTGCCGGCCGAGCTGCCCGCGCGACTGCGCGCCGCCAAGGTGTTCGTCAGCGTGCGCGGCGGCGACAGCCTGCGCATCTCGCCCCACGTCTGGATCAGCTCTGGCGACATCGCGCGGCTCCTGGACGCCCTGTCCGCCGCCGCGTAAGACCTGAAGCTACTCATCGCTTTGCTGCCAGGCGCCCTCGCGCCAGCGGTAGGTGCGCGTCTCCTCCTTGTGGCGCTCGATCAGCCGCGTCCCGTGATGAGGTCGTAGCTGACTGGCCGGAGGGTATTTCCAGTAGGCCCAGAAGGGATGCATCCAGGCCAGCAGTGGCTCCGGCACCGCGTCACCGTCCGCGATCTCGCCGTCACTGTAGATCGTCCAGGTGCCGCTCCCGCTCGCGATCCTCCCATCCTCATGCACCGCCGCGTACAACACGGTCGCATCGGGATCGATCAGCACGATCGCGGTCGCGTCCATTCGGAAGGAGAGGTTGCCGCGCTGCGTTCCGGTGACCACGATCAATCCAGTGTCACGCGCGTACCAGATGCGGTCGCGGCCATACAAGAGCCGGATGAGGCGCGGCAGATCGTCAGCCAGCAATCGTTCGAGTCGCGGCCATACCCGTGCGTCTGTTAGCACCGCCGCATGCCGGCGGCTGCCAACGTAGCGCATCAGGTACACGAGCGGGCCGTGCCGTTCGGCTGGCGGTGCGCTGCGGACCAGTGCAAGAGCGACCACCGCCATGTCGTCGATCCCACCCTGCGCATCGGCGACCATCGGATCATCCCCCAGCGCCCGAAACCGCTCGACCAAGCGGCCGTCGTCGCGGACGTACGCTGTACCATCCCAGACGTACGCCTCTTCCATGGAGTACAGCACGCGGTAGCCATTGTGCCGCGTGTCGGCTAAGAACACCGGCAGGTTGCCGATCGACCCGAGCTGACGCGCTCCACCGTGGTGCTCGCGGAGGATGAGGGCGAACAGCGGCTCGTACTCCACCAGCGCCTCGTAGATGAAACCGGCGTCGCGGATCACAGCGGCGATCACCTCGTTGCGACCGTCGTCATTGAGATCGAGGAAAGCAACGTAGACCCAATCGCGTTCGAGCACAGACGGATCGGGTGGTTCACCCCAGACCAGAGAGGTGTCCTGCAATGTGTCGCGCAGGAAGTCGGCGCCGATCCCCGGCTGCCATGGCTGCATCAGAACCCAGCCCGCCGCCGCTGCGGGAGCCGCTGCGCCAAGCAGCAGCGCCAGCATGACGCCAATCGCGGCCGCGGCATGCCGCGCGCGCGGCTCACGGCCACCTCCCGGGCAGCCCCAGGCCGGCGCTACCGACGGCACGCCGTTCCGCGTCCACGCCGCCGCGCAGCCGCTTGAGGACATCGCGCGCCTCACCCTTGAGCGCCCCCTCGTCGAGCATGCCTTGCGCGCCCCTAGCGAGCAGCTCCCGCATGACGCCCTCGATGGCGCCGGGGCCGGTTAGCCACGCCCCGGCGAGCAGGCCGGCGGCCGTCACCTTGACCGAGCCAATCTTCGTGGCGATTGTTTGCCCCAAGTAGGCGTCGAGCGTCGAGTCGATCGACCGGCGGATCTGCCGCTCGTACGCGGCCGCCGCCGCCCGTTGTACGTCTGGGCTATCGAGGAGATCCTGGTCGCTCCACACGTTCCACTTGCCGGTGTACTCGTAGGCTGGGACCACTTCCTGCTGTCGGTGCGCCTGTTGATGGCGGGCTCCCCATCGGGCTCAAACAAGGGCTCGTACACCTCCTCGCCCGTGTCGGGATCGACGACCGGCCATGTGAGACCCACGTCCGCCAGCGCCGCCGGCATCATCTGGAACATCCCGAGCGGGCGCACCGTGCCCTTGTTTCGCGACGGCCAGCGCAGTTCGGGCGCCGCCGCCGGCATGGTCTCGGAATTTGCGATCGTCTGCTCCACCGCCGGATGCATCGGCCCCGCCAGTGCCTCTCGCAGCGCTCGCCGCTGCGTCTTGTACCACGCCCGCCCGCCTTCCGCCTTCGATGGTCGCCGTCCCGGGCGACTGGCCTGCGGTTTGAACACCACCGCCTCCCTGCTCATGAACGAAGCAGGAACATTCTACCCGCCGTGGCCCGCCGATCAACGCGTTTCGCTGCGCGGCGGCGTGCTATCCCGCGCGCCGCGCGATCGGCCGCGTCTCCGAATGCGGGCCGTACGCCACCCTCAGGCGTCCCCGTCGCCCGTGGTAGTCTTGAGCGACATTCAATCGGCTGCGGGTCAGCACGAGCCCGGTCGATGACGGCACTGGCCGGCCAAGGGGATCGCCATGATCAAGACCGGCAAGGAGTATCTCGAAAGTCTGCGCGATGGACGCGTCGTCTATCTCGGTGGCGAGCGCGTCGATGACGTCACCTCGCACCCCGGCTTTCGCAACGCGGCGCACTCCTACGCTCGCATTTT
>VGEJ01000012.1 GCA_016869335.1 Alphaproteobacteria bacterium
ATCGCCGATGGGCTCGGTCTCGACACGGCAGAGGGCGCGCTGGTGGCGAGCGTCACTGAGGGCGATCCGGCCGATGGTGCCATCGAGCCGGGCGACATCATCCTGGCGTTCGATGGGCGTCGGATAACGGATGCGCGCGCTCTCTCGCGGGCGGTTGCCGACACCCGGGTCGGAGCGACCGTGCCGGTCGAGATCTGGCGCAAGGGACGGCGCCAGACCGTCCAGGTAACGATCGCCCAACTCGATGAGTCGCGGGAGCTCGCGGCGCGCACCGTGGATGAGCCGAAGACCGGCGAGACGCTCGGCATGCAGCTCTCGACGTTGACGCCCGAGCTGCGCCAGAAGTTCGCGCTCGAGGAGGATGTGGAGGGCGTCGTCGTGCTGGCGGTCGACCCCAACTCGAGCGCGGCCGAGCAGCAGATCCAGCCCGGCGATCTGATCACCGAGGTGAGTCAGGATCCCGTGGCCACGCCAGAGGACCTGGCACGCCAGGTCTCCGCGGTTCAGGAGTCGGGTCGCCGCTCCGTTGTGCTGACGGTCATGCGGGGGGGCGAGCTCCGTTTCGTCGCGGTTCGCGTCGAGAACGGTTAAGGGCTCAGGACACGATCTCGGCCTCGCGGTAGCCCTGCACGTAGAGCAGGGCGCAGAGGTCGGCATCGCGCACCGTTGCGGCCGCCGCGGCGATGGTGAGCGGTGTCGCGCGATAGGCCACGCCGAGGCCCGCCGCTGCCAGCATCGGGCGGTCGTTGGCGCCGTCGCCGACCGCGATCGTCTCGGCGCTGGCGAGGCCGAGCCGGGTGAGGAGTTCGATGAGATAATCGTGCTTCGCCTCCGGTCCGAGGAGGGGCGGCTCCAGCCGTCCGGTCAGCCGTCCGTCCGCCAGCTCGAGACGATTGGCGCGGAACTCGTCGAAGCCGGCCATCGCCGCCACCGCCTCGGCAAAGTACGTAAAGCCGCCCGAGACCAGCGCGGCGTAGGCGCCGTGCCGGCGCATGGTCTCCACCAGGGCACGGGCACCGGGCCGCAGCCCGGCGCGGTGCTTGAGGACCCTGGCGAGCGCCGTGACCGGCAACCCGGCGAGCAGCGCGACCCGATCGCTGAGCGCGGTGATGAAATCGATCTCGCCCCGCATCGCCCGCGCGGTGATCGCGGCGACCGCGGCGCCCACCCCCGCGAGGTCAGCGAGCGCGTCGATGCATTCGACCGCGATGATGGTGGAGTCGAGGTCGGCGAGCAGCAGCCGCTTGCGCCGGCCCGCGGCCGGCTGGGCGATGAAGTCGAGCGGCGCGCCCTGGAAGTAGGCGGCCGCCTGCGCCGCCGCCCCGCGCGGCGGAATGCCTGCGAACGGCACATCGCAGGCACGTGGAGCGAGCCAGTCGGGCGCGCCGGTGGTGGCGCCGGCCGCGCGCAGCGCCATGACCGCGACGCCGACATCTTCGGCCGAGAGGCCCGCCTCGGGCCGCGCGCCGATCATGGTGAGGACGCACTCGATTGACGGTTCTCCTGCTGGCCGGCCCGACGGCGAGCGGTAAATCGGCGCTCGCCCTCGCGCTCGCCGAACGCTACCGCGGCACGATCGTAAATGCCGACAGCATGCAGGTCTACCGCGAGCTCCGCGTGCTGACGGCGCGGCCGAGCGCGGCCGATGAGTCCAAGGTGCCGCACGCCCTCTACGGCATCGTGTCGGTGGCCGAGGTGTTCTCGGTCGCGGCCTGGCTCGCGCGGGCCGTTCCGGCGATCGAGGGGGCCGCCGCCGGGGGCCCGGTCATCGTCGTGGGCGGAACCGGCCTCTACTTCGAGGCCCTCCTCCACGGTATCGCCTCGGTGCCCGAGATTCCGGCCGCGGTGCGTCGGGAGGTGCGGGCTCTGATCGCCGTGCGCGGGCCGGGCGCGGCCCACGAGGCGCTACTCCGGTGCGATCCGACGATGGCGGCGCGGCTCCACCCGGCCGATGCCCAGCGCCTCGCGCGGGCGCTCGAGGTGGTCATCGCGACGGGGCGGTCGCTGGTGGCGTGGCAGGCCGAGACCCGGCCGGCGCTTTCGCCGAGGGTGCCGCTGGTCAAGGTCGTGCTCGAACCGCCGCGCGCCCCGATCTACGAACGCATCAAGGGGCGCTACCGGAGCATGGTGGCGGGCGGTGGTCTCGCCGAGGTCGCCGCATTGCCGCACGGCGATGCCGAGCTGCCGGCGTTGAAGGCGCTCGGGGTGCCGGAACTCGGCCGCCATCTCGCTGGAGCGCTATCCCGCGAGGAGGCAATCCTCGCCGGCCAGCGCGCGGTGCGCCGCTATGCCAAGCGGCAGTACACGTGGTTTCGCCACCGCATGGCCGACTGGCACCGGGTCCCCGCCTTCGGCGAGGACGCGCCGGCCGCGGTCGCCGCACTCCTGGACGCTGCGCATCGGCGCTAGCGGCCAGTGCCCAGCCCGGCGCGACCGCAGCCGATGTCAAGGATTCCGACGCTCCCGCGCTCGCATGGGCGCGCCCAATCCACGTTCGGTGCCAGCGGGTCTTATGTGCGCCGCCGACCTCGCGGCAGTCAATTTCGGGTGCCTACCGCCGGTTGGCAGCCCCTACGTCGGGAGCTTCAGGATCGACATCGCGCTCGGCGTCGGGGCGCTGGTGCTCGCGACGGTGGGCGCCGGCCGCCGGCGCGGGAGGGGGTGAGCCCGGCGCTGCCTGCGGGCGCCGGCCGCATCTCTGAACGGAGCCTTAGCCCGACGAGGCATCGTCCGCGCGGTTGACCGGAGTTTAGACGCGCTCTAATGTCCGGCCGGGTGCGTGTGCCCTCATGCCAGGGCGCAGAATGCCTTTTTTCCGCGGAGAAGCGAGATGTCGCAGGCGCAGTTGAGCGGCGCAGAGATCATTCTCAAGGCGCTGGTCGATCAGGGCGTCGAGGTCGTGTTCGGCTACCCCGGCGGCGCCGTGCTGCCGATCTACGACGAGCTGTTCAAGCAGAACAGCCTGCGCCACGTCCTGGTGCGCCACGAGGCCGGCGCGGTTCATGCCGCCGAGGGCTACGCCCGCTCGACCGGCCGTGTCGGCTGCGTGCTCGTGACCTCCGGTCCGGGCGCGACCAATGCCGTGACCGGGCTGACCGATGCCTTCATGGACTCGATCCCGGTGGTCTGCCTGACCGGGCAGGTCGCCACCCACATGATCGGCAACGATGCCTTTCAGGAAGCCGACACGGTCGGCATCACGCGCCCCTGCACCAAGCACAATTATCTCGTCCGGGACATCAACGACCTAGCGCGGGTCATGCACGAGGCGTTCTACGTCGCCCGCTCGGGCCGGCCGGGGCCGGTGGTGGTGGACCTGCCCAAGGACGTCCAGCTCGCCAAAGGGCCATACCTCGACAAGGATGGCTTCGCCCATCGTTCCTACCGGCCCCAGGTCACGGGCGATCCGGCCGAGATCGCCCGCGCGGCGGAGCTCATCGCGGCCGCCAAGCGGCCGGTGTTCTATACCGGCGGTGGCATCATCAACTCCGGCACCCGCGCCGCCGCGCTGCTGGCCGAACTCGTCGGCCTGACCGGCTTCCCGATCACGAACACCGTGATGGGATTGGGCGGCTACCCGGGCAGCGACCCGCAGTTCCTCGGCATGGTCGGCATGCACGGCACCTATGAGGCCAACCTGGCCATGGCGCACTGCGACCTGATGATCGCGATCGGCGCGCGTTTCGATGATCGTGTCACCGGCAGGCTCGATGCCTTCTCGCGCGGCTCGAAGAAGATCCACGTCGATATCGATCCGTCCTCGATCAACAAGAACGTGGCGGTCGATGTGGCGATCGTCGGCGATGCCGCCACCGTGCTCGCCGACCTGATCGCCGAGGCGCATCGGCGGCCGGCGCCCGAGGGCAAGGCCCTGGCCAAATGGTGGGCCCAGATCGAGGCGTGGCGGGGACGCGAGTGCCTGCGCTACGAGCCTTCGCCGACGATCATCAAGCCGCAGTACGCTCTCGAGCGCCTCTACGCCCAGATCAAGGATCGCGACGCCTACGTCACCACCGAGGTCGGCCAGCACCAGATGTGGGCGGCGCAGTTCCTGAAGTTCGAGCAGCCGAACCGGTGGATGACCTCGGGCGGGCTCGGCACCATGGGCTATGGCCTGCCGGCGGCGGTCGGGGTGCAGCTCGCGCACCCCGGCTCGCTCGTCATCGACGTCGCCGGCGAGGCCTCGATCCTCATGAACATCCAAGAGCTTTCGACCATCGCCCAGTACCGACTGCCGGTGAAGGTGTTCATCCTCAACAACGAGTACATGGGCATGGTGCGCCAGTGGCAGGACATCCTGCACGGTGGCCGCTATTCGGAGAGCTACATGGCCTCGCTGCCCGACTTCGTGAAGCTCGCGGAGTCGTTCGGCGCGGTAGGGCTTCGGGCGACCAAGCCGAGCGAGGTCGATGACGTGATCGCCGAGATGATCGCCGCCGACCGCGCCGTGATCGTGGACATGTTGGTCGACAAGACCGAGAACTGCTACCCGATGATCCCCTCGGGCGCGCCGCACTACGAAATGATCCTGAGCGCCGGGGAGCGGGCGCACGAGGTCTCCGACCAGGGGCTGACGCTCGTCTAGCGCGAGCTTTCGCCGCGCCCGCGAAGTGGGGTATCAATGCGCGCCGCCGCGCGCGGCGCGGCGCCGAGCCGCGATCTCCGTTGGGTGAGCAGCCTCGTGGACAGGGAAGCGCTCCGCCGTCACACCATCGCGGTGCTGGTCGATAACGAAGCCGGCGTGCTGGCCCGTGTCATCGGCCTGTTCTCCGGTCGCGGCTACAACATCGAGAGCCTCACCGTCGCCGAGGTGGATCCGGTCGAGCACCTCTCGCGCATCACCATCGTGACCTCGGGCACGGCGATGATCATCGAGCAGATCAAGGCACAGTTGGCCCGACTCGTGCCGGTGCACCAGGTCAACGACCTGACGCTCGAGGGGCCGTTCGTCTCGCGCGAGTTTGCGCTGATCAAGGTCGCCGGCAAGGGCGAGGCACGCGTGGAGTCGCTCCGCATCGCCGACATCTTTCGCGCCCGGGTGGTGGATTCGACCACCAGCTCGTTTACCTTCGAGATGACCGGCTCGACCGAGAAGCTCGACGCCTTCATCAACTTGCTGCGCCCGCTCGGGCTGGTCGAGATCGCGCGCGCCGGCGCCGTGGCCATGGCGCGCGGCCACAAGGGGTCCTAGGGCGCCACTCACAGGAGACCGTCATGCGTGTGTACTACGACCGCGACGCCGATCTGAACCTGGTCAAGGGTAAGAAGATTGCCATCGTCGGCTACGGCAGCCAGGGCCATGCCCATGCGCTCAATCTGCGCGACAGCGGGGTGAAGGACGTGGCCGTGGCGCTGCGGGCCGGGTCGGCCAGCGCCAAGAAGGCTGCCGGCGAGACGCTGGCGGTGATGCCGGTGGCCGAGGCGGCGCGCTGGGCCGACGTCGTCATGGTGCTTACCCCCGATGAGCTGCAGGGCCACATCTACCGCGACGACCTGGCGCCCAACATGCGCCAGGGCACCGCGCTCGCCTTCGCCCATGGCTTCAACATCCATTTCAAGCTGATCGAGCCGCGCGCGGACCTCGATGTCTTCATGATCGCGCCCAAGGGACCCGGCCACACCGTGCGTTCGGAGTACGCTCGCGGCGCCGGGGTGCCGTGCCTCTTGGCGATCGCGCAGGACAGGTCCGGCAACACCCAGGACATCGCGCTCTCCTATGGCGCGGCGATCGGTGGCGGCCGCGCCGGCATCATCGAGACCACGTTCCGCGAGGAAGTCGAGACCGACCTGTTCGGCGAGCAGGTCGTCCTCTGCGGCGGCCTGGTCGAGCTCATCAAGGCCGGCTACGAGACCCTGGTGGAGGCCGGGTACGCCCCCGAGATGGCGTACTTCGAGTGCCTGCACGAGGTGAAGCTGATCGTCGACCTGATCTACGAGGGCGGCATCGCCAACATGAACTACTCGATCTCTAACACCGCCGAGTACGGCGAGTACACGCGCGGGCCACGGGTGATCGGGCCGCAGGTGCGCGAGGAGCTGAAGCACATCCTCGATGACATCCAGACCGGCCGTTTCGCGCGCGAGTGGATGCTCGAGAACCAAGTCAGCCAGCCCAGCTTCAAGGCGATGCGCGGCCAGCTCGCCGCCCATCCGATCGAGGAAGTGGGCAAGCGGCTGCGCGAGATGATGCCGTGGATCGGGCGCAACCGACTGGTTGATCGCGCCCGTAACTGAAGCTTAACCTTACTCGGCCAAAAAGCTGTTGCGGGGCAGCGGCGATTGATCGTAATTAACGGTTGTTCTTCCGTTCTTGGAGCATGGTGCGGGCGGACTGGTGCACGCGGCGGTGGCGTGCGGGTCGTGTGGCGGCCCAGTAGCGGGAGCCGGTGAGGTGAGGCGGGTGACCAACGGTGAGCGGGGTGCGACGGCGCGGCGGCGTCGTCGGCTCGGGGCGTTCGGCTGATGCCATCCTCGAAGGATCCGATGGCCATGAGCACACACTCTACCGACCACGTTCTGATCTTCGACACCACCTTGCGCGACGGCGAGCAGTCGCCCGGCGCGTCCATGAACCTGGACGAGAAGCGCCGGATCGCCGAAGTCCTCGAGCAGATGGGTGTTGACATTATCGAGGCCGGCTTCCCCATCGCTTCGAACGGCGATTTCGAGGCCGTGCACGAGATCGCCAAGGTCGTGCGCGACTCGACCGTCTGCGGCCTGGCGCGGGCCGGCCGCAAGGACATCGATCGTGCCGCCGAGGCGCTGCGCCCGGCCCGCCGCAAGCGCATCCACACCTTCATCTCGACCAGCCCGCTGCACATGCGCTTCAAGCTGCAGATGGAGCCGGAGGACGTCCACCAGGCCGTGATCGAGAGCGTCGCGCACGCCCGCAACCTGTGCGACGACGTCGAATGGTCGCCCGAGGACGGAACCCGCACCGAGCACGATTTCCTGTGCCGCTGCGTGGAGAGCGCAATCAAGGCCGGTGCGACTACGATCAACATCCCGGACACGGTCGGGTACGCGATACCGGCGGAGTACGGGGCGCTGATCGCGATGCTGTTCGAGCGCGTTCCCAACATCGACCGGGCCGTGGTCTCGACCCACTGTCACAACGATCTCGGGCTCGCCGTAGCGAACTCGCTGGCGGGGGTGGCTAAGGGCGCGCGTCAGATCGAGTGCGCCGTGAACGGGCTCGGCGAGCGTGCCGGCAACGCCGCCCTCGAGGAGGTCGTGATGGCGCTCAAGACGCGCCAGGATCTGTTGCCCTACTCGTGCCGCGTGAATAGCGAGTACATCGTCAAGGTGTCGCGGCTGGTCTCGACCGTTACCGGATTCGTGGTCCAGAACAACAAGGCGATCGTTGGCGCCAACGCGTTCGCCCACGAGTCGGGCATCCATCAGGACGGCATGCTGAAGCATGCCGGCACCTACGAGATCATGACGCCGGAGTCGATCGGTCTGGTGAAGTCGAAGCTCGTGCTCGGCAAGCACTCGGGCCGCCACGCCTTTCGCGAGAAGCTGCGCGAGCTGGGTTTCGATCTCGGCGACAACGCGATTGAAGACGCGTTCCGCCGCTTCAAGGACCTGGCCGACCGCAAGAAAGAGATCTTCGACGACGACATCACCGCGCTGGTCGATGACGAGGTGGTGCGTACCAACGACCGCGTGCGCCTCGTCAATCTCCAGGTCGTTTGCGGCACCCGCGCCAAGCAGACCGCGGACCTCGAGCTCGAGGTGGACGGCGTCGTCCGGACCACGACCGCCACCGGCGACGGCCCGGTCGATGCCACCTTCAACGCGATCAAGGCGCTGTGCCCGCACAGCGCGACGCTCCTCCTCTACCAAGTCAGCGCCGTGACCGAGGGCACCGACGCGCAAGCCGAGGTCACGGTGCGGCTCGAGGAGAGCGGCAAGACGGTCAACGGGCGGGGCGCCGATACCGACACGCTCGTCGCCTCGGCCCGCGCCTACGTCAACGCATTGAACAAGCTGCTCGTCAAGCGCGACAAGAAAGCACCCGCGGCGCTCACGGCTTGAGATAGCACGCGGGAGACAGCGAGGGGATGAGGCGCAGCAGCCGGGTGAGCCAGCGATAGGATCGCACCGATGTTCTCCAAACTGCTCGGCATGCTTTCGGCGGACATGGCCATCGATCTTGGCACTGCCAACACGCTCGTCTACGTCAAGGGCCGCGGCATCGTGCTCAACGAACCTTCGGTGGTGGCGCTCGTCACCCACAAGGGCAAGAAGCAGGTGCTCGCGGTCGGCGACGAGGCCAAGTTGATGCTCGGCCGCACGCCGGGCAACATCGAGGCCATCCGCCCCCTTCGCGACGGCGTCATCGCCGATTTCGACATCGCGGAGGAGATGATCAAGCACTTCATCCGCAAGGTGCACAATCGACGGAGCTTCGCCAACCCCCAGATCATCGTCTGTGTGCCGTCGGGCTCGACCGCGGTCGAGCGCCGCGCCATCCAGGAATCGGCCGAGAGCGCCGGGGCGCGGCGGGTGTTTCTCATCGAGGAGCCGATGGCGGCGGCGATCGGCGCGGGCCTGCCGGTCACCGAACCGACCGGCTCGATGGTTGTCGACATCGGCGGCGGTACCACCGAGGTCGCCGTGCTCTCGCTCGGCGGTATCGTCTACTCGCGCTCCGTCCGCGTCGGGGGCGACAAGATGGACGAAGCGATCATCGCCTACATCCGGCGCAACCATAACCTTCTCATCGGTGAAGGCAGCGCCGAGCGAATCAAGAAGCGGATCGGTACCGCGTGCCCGCCTGAGGATGGCGTCGGCGAGGTCATGGAGATCAAGGGCCGCGACCTCATGAACGGGGTGCCGAAGGAGCTGGTGATCAATCAGCGCCAAATCTCGGAGGCGCTAGCCGAGCCGGTCGGCGCGATCGTCGAGGCCGTGAAGGTGGCGCTCGAGAATACGGCGCCCGAGCTTGCCGCCGATATCGTCGATAAGGGCATCGTGCTTACCGGTGGTGGCGCGCTTCTCGGCAATATCGACTATGTGCTGCGCTTCGCCACGGGGCTGCCGGTGTCGGTTGCCGATGAGCCCCTGTCGTGCGTCGCGCTCGGTACCGGTCGCTGTCTCGAGGAGTTGAGGACGCTCCGCCACGTCCTGCACACGGAGGTCTGACCCGCGACGGTGATGCGGTGGCGGTGCGTGTGCCGGAGTTGAGCTGAGTGAACGCGCCGAGCGGCCGCATGGTTCGCATGGCGGCGCCGCTCCGCGCCGCGGTTCAGCGCTCGGCGCTGGTGCTGTTGATCGGCGCCGCGCTGGCGCTGATGGTCATCGGCAAGGTGGACGAGGATCTCGCCCGGAGGGTGCGGCTGATCGCCACCGACGTCGCGGCACCCCTCCTGGCCGTGCTGGCCGAGCCGGTGGCGGTGGGCCGCGGGGCGGTGGCCGAGGCGCGCGCGTTGCTCCTCCTGCGCGAAGAGAATCTGCGCCTCGCTGCCGAGGTCGAGCGGCTCAGCCAGTGGCAGGCCGTGGCGCGGCGCCTCGAGCAGGAGAACCGGTCGTACCGCGAGCTCTTGAACTTCGTTGAGGAGCCGGCGCCGTCATTCGTTTCGGCCCGGCTCATCGCGGAGGCGGGCGGGCCGTTCGTCCGCGCCGCCATCGTCGCCAGCGGCCGGCACGACGGAGTGCTGCGCGGGCAGGCGGTGGTAACCTCGGACGGCCTCGTCGGTCACGTCGTCGAGGTGGGCGAGCGCGCCAGCCGCATCCTTCTCCTGACGGACCTGAACTCGCGCATTCCCGTTCGCCTCGAATCCTCGCGTTTTCGCGCCATTCTCACCGGCGACAACACGGAGACCCTGCGGCTCCTGTTCCTGCCGGGCAACGCCGAGATCGCGGTTGGCGAGCGCGTGGTGACCTCGGGCCACGGTGGTCTCCTGCCGCCCGGTATCCCGATCGGCGTCATCGGCGCCATCGACGACGCTGGTGCGGTGGTCGTCCCGTTCGTCGACGGGGAGCGTCTGGAATTCGTCCGCATCCTGCGGTTCGAGCCGCCGCGACTCGCTCCGGGCATCGCACGGGCGCTCGGGGAGACGGCGGCTAGCGGTGACTGAGACCCTCCAGGGCCGCGTACGCCGGATCGGCGCGGCGCTCGCGCCAGCGCTGCTCCTGCTCCTGCTTGTCTTCATCGACCTTCTGCCGCTCGGCGGCGGGCGGCTCGGCAGCACCATGCCGCTTCTCACGGTGGTGGCCACCTACTACTTCGCTCTGCGCGTCCCGGGCGCGGTGCCGCCGCTTGCCTTGTTCGCGATTGGGCTCTTGCAGGATGCGCTGACGGGCGGACCCCCTGGCCTCGGCGCGGTCCTTCTCGTCGGCGTTCATGGCGCTGTCGTGAGCCAGCGCCGCGTGCTGTCGAGGGGCTCATTCGTCGTCGAATGGGCCGGTCTCGTCGTGATCACGCTCGGCGCCGCGCTGATGAGCTGGGTCCTCGCGTCCGCCTACTACGGAGCGCCGCTCGATCCCGGAGCGCTCGCGATCGCGGTGCTGCTGACGCTGGCGATCTATCCAGCCGCAGTATGGGCGTTGGCGCGCTTTCAGCGCCGTTTCGCTCGGGTTGCCTAGGTGCGGCGCGACCAGACGCGGGCCAAGCTGTTCACCCGCCGCGCCCTCCTGCTGGGCGGCGGGCAAATGGTACTCCTCGCGGTACTCGGCGGGCGCCTGTATCACCTCCAGGTGATCGAATCCGATCAGTACAAGATGCTGGCGGAGGAGAACAGGATCAGCATGCGCCTCTTGCCGGCACCGCGCGGGCGCATCTTCGATCGTCACGGCGTCGAGTTGGCTAACAACCAGCAGAACTTCCGCGTCGTGATCGTCCCCGAGCAGACCCACAGCGTCGAAGAGACGCTGAGCGCGCTCGCGGACATCATTCCGCTCGAGACCATCGACCGCGACAAGGTGCTGCGCGAGGTCCGGCGCAATCGGCCCTTCGTGCCGGTATCGGTGACCGACAATCTGAGCTGGGATCAGTTCGCCAGCGTGAACCTGTTGAGCCCGGAGCTCGCGGGCGTGCAGCCCGATGCCAGCTGGTCGCGGTTCTATCCATTTGGCGCCGCCTTCGGTCACGTCGTCGGCTACGTCGGCGCCGTCGCCGAGAGCGACCTGACCGGCGACCCGCTGCTCCAGCTTCCGGGCTTCCGCATTGGCAAGAACGGCATCGAAAAGACCGCTGACCTCGCCTTGCGCGGCCGCGCCGGGACCAGCAGTGTCGAGGTCAACGCCTATGGCCGGGTGATCCGCGAGCTGGCGCGCACCGAAGGCACGCCGGGTGCCGACACCATGCTCACGATCGACGCCGAGCTACAGCTCTTTGCCCATACTCGCTTCGGCAGCGAAAGCGGCGCCGCCGTCGTGATGGAGGTCGCTACCGGCGAGGTTCTGGCGCTGGTCTCGACGCCGGGCTTCGATCCCAATTCGTTCAACCTCGGGATCGGACGCGAGGAATGGGGCACCCTGGTCGCCGACTCCAAGGCGCCGCTGACCAACAGGGCGATTGCCGGGCAATACCCGCCGGGCTCGACCTTCAAGATGATGGTCGGGCTGGCTGGGCTCGGCAGCGGCGCCATCGGGGCCGGTCACCGTGTCTTCTGCGGCGGCAGCACCCAGCTCGGCCGCCACACGTTCCACTGCTGGAAGAGGGGCGGCCACGGCTGGCTCGATCTGGTGGAGGCCTACGAGCGCTCGTGCGATGTGTACTTCTACGACGTCGCGCGCCGCACCGGCATCGACCGCTTCGCGGAGACCGCCGTGCTGTTCGGCCTCGGGGCGCCGACGGGGCTCGAACTCCCTTCCGAGGGCAAGGGGCTCATCCCGACGCGCACCTGGAAGGAAGCGACCAGGGGCGAGATCTGGCACCCGGGCGAGACCCTGGTGGCGGGGATCGGTCAGGGCTACGTCCTCACCACCCCGCTCCAGCTCGCTGTGATGACGGCTCGGATCGCCAACGGCGGACGCCGTGTCACGCCGCGGCTCATCCGGCACCTCGCGGGCGGTCACGAAGACGCGGAGGCGCCTGCCGCCATCGGCATCCCCGCGGCGCACCTCGACCTCATTCGCGAGGGTATGACGCGTGTGAGCAACAGCCGCCGCGGGACCGCCTATGCCTCGCGCATCACCATTCCCGAGTTTGCCATGGCGGGCAAGACCGGAACCTCGCAGGTGCGGCGGATCAGCAAGGCGGAACGACTGACCGGCGTGCGCAGGAGCGAGGACCTGCCGTGGATCCAGCGAGACCACGCGCTGTTCGTCGGCTATGCCCCGGTCGCGGTGCCGAAGTACGCGGTGGCGGTGGTTGTCGAGCACGGTGGCGGCGGCTCCAAGGCGGCGGCGCCGATCGCTCGCGACATCCTCACTGAAGTGCAGCGCCGCGAGCGCGACCGGGTCCGGTTCCCGACCGGTCCGACCGGCGCCCCGCTCGAGCTTCGGCGCGCCTAGCCGTGCAGCGCTTCCTCGGCCTGCGCGACGTCGAGCTATCGCTGCGCCAGAAGCTGGTGGGCCTCGACTGGAGCCTGATCACGCTCCTGTTCTTCACGGTTGCCTTCGGACTGGGGGTGCTCTATTCGGCCGAGGGCGGCCGGGTCGACGACGTCGTCACCCGTCAGGGCGTACGTTTCGGCATCGCCGCATGCCTGATGTTCGCGGTCGCCTTGATCGATATCAGGTTTTGGCTGCGCTATGCCTACGCGTTCTACGCCGTCGGCTGCCTGCTGCTGGTCGCGGTCGAGGTGATGGGTACGATCGGGATGGGGGCGCAGCGCTGGGTCGACATCGGCATCGTGACGATCCAGCCATCGGAAGTCATGAAGCTCGCCTTGGTACTGGCGCTGGCCCGCTACTTCCACTCGCGCTCCCTCGAGGAGGTGCGCCGGCCGCTGTGGCTCGTGCCACCGCTCGCCATGACCCTGGTTCCGGCAGCGCTGGTGGTGCGGCAGCCGGATCTCGGCACCGCGCTCCTGCTCCTGATCAATGGCATCATCATCTTCTTCCTCGCCGGTGTCCGGCTCTGGAAGTTCGCGCTGGTCCTCGCCGCTGCAGTGGGCAGCGTGCCGCTCGGCTGGCAGTTCCTCCATGGCTATCAGCGCGACCGCATCCTGACTTTCCTCGATCCGGAACGCGATCCGCTCGGCGCCGGCTATCACATCCTGCAATCGAAGATCGCGCTCGGCGCCGGCGGCGTATTCGGCCGCGGCTACCTCCAGGGCACGCAGAGCCACCTCAACTTCCTGCCCGAGAAGCAGACCGACTTCATCTTCACGATGCTAGCCGAGGAGTTCGGTCTCATCGGCGGCGTGCTGCTGATCCTGCTCTACGCGCTCTTGCTGGCTTACGCCTTCGCCATCGCGCTGCGGGCGCAGAACCAGTTCGGCCGCCTGCTGGCGCTCGGCGTCGGCAACATGCTGTTCATCTACGTGTTCATCAACATTGCCATGGTCACCGGGCTGGTGCCAGTGGTCGGCATACCGCTGCCCCTGATCTCCTACGGCGGCACGGCCATGGTCAGCCTGCTCGTCGGTTTCGGCTTCCTGCTCGGCGTCTCGGTGCACCGCGACATCGTGCTGCCGCGCCGGGCGGGCGTCGACGCCGGAGCCTGACCGTTTCGTGGTCTTGGTGTTCCTACGAGGCGGCGGCCGCCGCCTCGTCGCGCAGCCGCAGGTGAATGCCGCACTCGGTCTTCGCTCCACCCCGCCAGCGCCCGGAGCGCGCCGCTTCGCCGGGCACGACGCGGTCGGTGCATGGCACGCAGCCAATCGATGAGAAGCCCGCGGCGACCAGCGGGTGACGCGGCAGGCCGTGACGCGTGAGGTAGGCCTCGACATCATTGCGCGTCCAGTCGGCCAGCGGATTGACCTTGATTCGGCCGTCGGCCGGCTCGATCTTCGGCAGGTGCTGCCGCTCGGCGCCGTGATATCGTTTGCGCCCGGTGACCCACGCCGCGAACGGGGCGAGGGCGCGTTGCAACGGCACCACTTTGCGCAGCCCGCAGCAGCCGTCGGCGTGCCGTGCCCACAGGTCGTCATCGGGGTCGGCGAGCGCCACCGCCGCGGGCTCGGGGCCGACGCTGCGCACATCGGTCAAGCCGAGGCGCGCCACCAGCTCGTCGCGGTAGCGTAGGGTCTCGACGAACAACCGCCCGCTGTCGATGAATACCACTGGGAAGGCCGGGTCGATCCGGGCGCACAGGTGGAGGAGGATCGCCGCTTCGGCGCCGAAGGACGAGACCAGCGCGATGCGCCCAGGGAACTCGTGCACCGCGAGCGCTGCGAGCAGGGCTTCGGCATCGAGCGCGTCGTAGCGTGCCGCCAGCGCCTTGGCGCGCGCGGCCGTCGGGCTCGTATCCACCGCATCGGCGCGGACGAAGGTGGTCATGCCCGAGTGTTCCTGAGGGCGCGCACCGGCACCCGCCCGTCGCCGGTCGCCTGATAGAACACGGAGATCTTGGGCGTCGTCGCCGCGAATGTGGCGGCGCTTGAGTCGGCGACCTCGAAACTGTCGAAGCCGCAGCGCAGCATGAACAGAAGCTGATCGCGCAGCACCTCGCCCACCGCCCGCAGCTCGCCGGTGAAGCCGTACCGCTCCCGCAGGGTCCGCGCATGGGAGAACGCGCGCCCGTCGGTGAACTTGGCGAACTCGAGGGCCACGAGGTCGAAGCGTCCGAGATCCGCGACGATCGCTGCGGGATGCTGATCGCCGCGGAGACGAATGCCGAGCGCGCGGTTGGTAGTGCGGAGATCATCTCCGGCGCTCTGCCAGCGAGCGAGCGTGATGATGGCGCGCTGGGTGCAGTCGAGCTCCTGATCGTCGGCGATGTTCTGCCACGTATCCGGAACGATCGCGCCCTCCCTAATGAGCGCCATAGAGCGCCTCCTTGAATGGAACCATGCCGACTCGGCGGTAGGTGTCGATGAACGCTTCACCATGGCGCCGCGCGCCGAGATAGGTATCGATGATCGTGTCGATCGCATCCACGACCTCCGCGGCGGCAAAGGCCCGCCCGGTGATCTCGCCGAGCGCCGCCCGTTCGCTGCCATCTCCGCCGAGGGTGATCTGATAGAACTCCGCGCCCTTCTTATCGACGCCGAGGATGCCGATGTGGCCGACATGGTGGTGGCCGCAGGCGTTGATGCAGCCCGAGATCTTGATCTTGATCGCACCGATCTCTTCTTGCCGCTCGCGGTTGGCGAATCGGCGCTGGATCTGCTGGGCAATCGGAATCGATCGTGCGTTGGCCAGATTGCAGTAGTCGAGGCCCGGGCAGGCGATGATGTCGGTGATCAGGCCAGCGTTCGGCGTCGCGAGCCCATGCGCGCGGAGCTCCCGCCACAGCGCCGGCACGTCGTCCTGGCGGACGTGCGGCAGCACCAGGTTCTGCTCGTGGCTGACCCGCACCTCATCGAGGCTCCAGCGCTCGGCGAGGTCGGCGAGGGCCTCCAACTGCGCCGCCGTCGCGTCGCCCGGCACGCCACCCTCGGGCTTGAGGGAGATGGTCGCAATCGCGTAGCCCGGCTGCTTGTGGGGCAGGAGATTGTGGCGACACCAGCGCTCGAACACGGGCTCGGCGCGCGCCGCCGCCAGCGCCGCTGAGGCGGCCGGCAGTCGGGCGTAGGTCGGGGGCGCGAAATGCGCAGCGATCCGGGCCAACTCCTCGTCCGGCAGCGCCAGCGCCGGCCCGCGCAGCGCCTGCCACTGCTCCTCCACCATGGCGGTGAACGCGGCCGGACCGAGCGTCTGCACCAGGATCTTGATGCGTGCCTTGTACAGGTTGTCGCGCCGGCCGAACTCGTTGTAGACGCGCAGGATCGCCTCGAGGTAGGCGAGCAGATCGGCCTTCGGCAGGAACGGCCGGATGACATGCCCGATCATGGGCGTCCGACCTTGGCCACCACCGACCAGGACGGAGAAACCCGCCTCGCCCGCGGCGTCGCGCACGACCTGGATGCCGATGTCGTGGACCTTGAGCGCCGTCCGATCGCGCGCCGCGCCGGTGACGGCGATCTTGAACTTGCGCGGCAGAAACGAGAACTCGGGGTGCAGCGTGGACCACTGGCGGATGATCTCGGCGTAGATGCGCGGGTCCTCGATCTCGTCGGCGGCAACCCCGGCGAGGTGATCGGCGGTGACGTTGCGGATGGTGTTGCCGCTGGTCTGGATCGCGTGCATCTCGACGCTCGCCAGTGCCGCCAGAATGTCCGCTGCCTGGTCGAGGCGGACCCAGTTGAACTGGATGTTCTGACGCGTCGTGAAGTGGCCGTAGCCGCGGTCGAAGGTGCGCGCGATGTGGGCGAGCGTGCGCAGCTGGCGCGAGGACAGAGTGCCGTAGGGTATGGCCACCCGCAGCATGTAGGCGTGGAGCTGCAGATAGAGACCGTTCAGGAGGCGCAACGGCCGGAACTGATCTTCGCTCAGCGCGCCCGAGAGCCGGCGCGCCACCTGATCGCGAAACTGCTCGACCCGTTCATCGACGAGTGTCTGGTCGAATGCGTCGTAGCGATACATGGGTGCCCTCCCCGCGGCTAGTCGCGGAAGTCGCTGGCCACGGACGGCCCGGCGGCGCGGACGCGCTCACGCTGGTCGATCGGCACCGGTCGGCCATCGGCAACGGCGACCGGGAACGCGTAAGCGGCGACCACCTGGCACGCCGCGACCGCCCGCTCGGCCGCGGCGAGAAGCGCCGCCGCCGTCGCCTCGTCCGCTGCCACCGCGGCCTCGTCCAGGCGCGTGGACCACGTGTCGGAGCCGGCGAGGTAGACGATCGCGCCATCGGCCAGGCGGTTGGCGGTTACGACCTTGGTCATGCCTCTCATCCGACCGCGGCGAGCGCCGCCGCTGGTGCACGTCCCAGCGCGGCAACCTCGCCGATCACGATCAGCGCAGGGCTGGCCACACCGGTCGCGGTCTCGCCGAGACCCGCCAGCGTGGTCGTGAGCACGCGCTGGGTCGGGAGCGTGCCGTGTTCAATGACGGCGGCCGGCGTCGCGCCGGGCGCACCGTGCGCGATCAGGCGAGCGGCGACTCGCCCCGCGTTGCTGGCCCCCATGTAGACGACCAGCGTCGTTCGCAGCTGCGCGAGACCGGCCCAGTCGAGATCGGGATCGCCCTCGGCCCCGTGCCCGGTGACGAGGGTGATGCCCTGGGCCGCGCCGCGATGGGTCAGCGGCACACCGGCCGCGGCCGCGCATCCGGTCGCGGCGGTGATGCCCGGAACGACCTCGACGGGAATGCCGCGCTCGCGCAGATAGAGAAGCTCCTCGCCGCCGCGCCCAAACACGAACGGGTCGCCGCCCTTGAGCCGCACGACGTGCTGGCCCTGCAGTGCGAGGTGTGCGAGCAGCGCGTTCGTCTCCGCCTGCGAGCGGCGGGGGTGGCCGCGCGCCTTGCCGACGTCGATGCGCCGGGCGTCGCGCCGGGCGAGATCGAGCACCGCGGCAGAGACTAGACGGTCGTGCACGATCACGTCAGCCCGCTGCAACGCCTGCAGGGCGCGCAGCGTGAGCAGGTCGGCCGCGCCCGGTCCGGCGCCCACGATGGAGACCCGCCCGCGCCCGGCCGTCTGCGTGTCGGCGAGCAGGGCCGCGGGC
>VGEJ01000013.1 GCA_016869335.1 Alphaproteobacteria bacterium
GGCCGACGCCGCGGCCGCGCTCCGGGCTCTCGCACGTTTGTGGCAGGTGCGCCTCGGGCGGCGCGCGCTCGCCGACGTGGCCCGCCGTCTTGGCGCTGATGTCCCGGTGTGCCTTGCGGGGCGCCCGGCCTGGGTTGGCGGCATCGGCGAGCGCCAGCTTCGCCGCGCCCACCACGGGAGGCTCCCGATCGTCCTGGTCAACCCCGGAGTACCGCTTGCCACCACCGCCGTGTTCCGCGCCTTCGACGACCAGCCGCGACCGCGCCGTGTGACCGCGCGGCATGCCCTCCCCGCCGCGCTCGGTCCGGCCAGCGCGCTAGCCCGCTATCTCGCTGCGCACACCAACGACCTCGAAGCGGCGGCCACCGCGCTGGTGCCGGCGATCGCCGATGTCTTGGCGGCGCTCGGCGCCGAGCGCGGCTGTCGTCTGGCGCGGCTGTCGGGCTCTGGGCCCACGTGCTTCGGGCTGTTCGATGCGGCGCCGGCAGCGCGTGCGGCCGCCGCCCGACTTCGCCGCGTCTATCCCGAGTGGTGGGCGGTTCCGGCCCACCTCCAAGAGCACCGTTGAACCTGCACCCTCTCCGCGCGCGGCGGGTGCTCGGCCCAATCCTCGCGCTGGTCGTCGCGGCCGCCGCTACGGCCTGCCAAACGCCTCTGCTCGATACGAGCCCGGACCTCGAGCGGACCTGGGAACGTGCTTTGGTGCTGCTGCCCCTCGAGAACGGCAGCGTGCGGCGGCTCGCCGCACGCGATGCCGCAGGCACGGTGCGCGCGGACAGGAGGCTCCCGACCATCGTCTACATGCACGGCTGCACCGGCATCCGCAACTTAGCGTTTCTCGAACGCCTGGCCCAAGCCGGCTATGCCGTCATCGCGCCCGACAGCCTTGCTCGACGCTATCGTCCGCTGCAGTGCGATCCACAGACCTCTACTGGTGGCCGCAATCGGTTCGTCTACGCATTTCGCGAGGCCGAGCTGAGCTACGCGTTGCAGCGGCTGGCCGAGCACGCGTGGGTCGATCATGGGAACCTGTTTCTCATCGGCACCAGCGAGGGCGGCGTGACCGCGGCGCTCTACCGCGGCGATGAGTTCCGGGCTCGGGTCATCGCGCAGTGGACATGCACCGGTGCCGCCCTAGTGCGCGGCATCGACGCGCCTGCGGACACGCCGATTCTCGCCATCGTGGCCGCTGACGACCCCTGGTACGACCCGTCCCGGACGATCGGCCAGCGCGGCACGTGCGGCGACCACCTCGGGACGCGCGCCGGCTCTCGCTCGGTTGTCATCGCGGGGCGCGGCCAGCACGATGTGCTTGGCGATGAGGCCGTAATTCGCCTGATTCTCAAGTTTCTCGCGCAGCACCAGGGTTGAACGCGGGCTTGGCTGCGCCGCGAAGGCCGCAGACAACTTTCCGTTGGGCCGTCGTGGTGTTGCCGAGGCGCAACACCTGGGGGAGGTAATTATTGAAGCCAGGGCTCCCGGCGTTGCGAATTGACCCTGGATCGGCTATTGCCCACTGCACGGGGTAGCTTTATGCTCTCTTCCGGCGTTAGTAGCGGCGCCTGTATGGCGCTGTACAAGTGGCCGCTAGGAGGTGTGCCAGATGAATTTCAGTAAACGGTTGACAGTCTTGGCGGTGGTCACGGCCGTCGCTCTGAGCCCCGCAGTGGCGTTCGGCCAGTCGCAGGCGGAGAAAACCGGAGTGGGTGCGGCCGCCGGCCAGGAGGCCGCGGCGGTCGGCGCCTTCGGTGGCCTCTCGGCCGGCGTGGTCGCCGGCGTGGCGGTGGCTGCGGCGGTCGCCGTCGCGGTGGCGGTTGCGTTCAGCGACGAAGACGAGGTTGCGACCACGACTGCTTCGGGCTCGGTCACACCCGATTAGAGGTTGGATACGGCCGGGCGCGCGGCGCAGGTGGTGATCGAGCCCGGGTGTTAGGCGGGTGCGATCTGTGCCGGCTTCAAGATATCGATCTCGGCTGCGGGCAGCCCGCGCGTCATGTGTTGACGGCTGCGCCACACAAAGCCGTCTGCGGGGTCGACCCAGAACTCGTTCTCGAAGTGCCAGCGGAGCGTGAGCGCGCGGTTCCTTTCGCGTACGCGAATGGTGTCGAACTCGATTTCAAGAACCGTGATCTTCTCGGGTCCCAGTCGCTCGTAAGTCGAGAGAACCGGCACCCCGTAGCGCCCACCCGGCTCCAGATCGAGGTAGCGGACGTGCTCGCCAACGCCCGAAAGCACGTGCAATCCCGCGACGGGGTCTGCGCCCGCACTGCGCGTTTCGCGCACGCTTTCCGGCAGCCCCGCCGTCCGCACGAGGCGCCCCTTGCGCAGCACCAGTGCCACGCGGTCGGCCGACAGGAAGTGCAGATTGCTGTGCTCGATGCGGGCGAGGACGAGCAGCGACCGCGGCCCGCGGCCAATCTTTGCGCTGATCGTCGCGTATGGTAGCTTTGCGATAGCGGCGCGTTGCAGTGGCACATCCGGCACGCCGAGCACCGCGAAGCGAATCGCGTCTGGGAGCTTCGTAACGATCGGCGAATCGAAGCATCCACCGAGTAGCGCCACCGAGCCAGCCGCGAAAAGCTGGCGACGCGACAGTCCGCCGGGTATCACCGGCAACCTGATCCGAGGAGGAAGGGCGCGACCATGATGCAGTGGCCGATTCGACTACCTGTTGTCCTATCTAGCGCGCTATTGCTGGTCCTGTCGATCCTTGGCACGGCCGGCGAGGCGGCGGCGCAAGTCGCCAAGAGCGGGATGATCGGCGATCTCATCGAGCAGCTCGAGTCCGAGGGTCGGCTCGGAACCGTGCTCGATCCGCGCGCCTCCCCGGTCGACGCGGCGCGCGAACTGCAGCGTGAGGTGGGTCAAGAGACGCCGAGTGTCGAGGTCTCCCCCCTCGCCACATCGACCGAGCAGCTTCTGGTGCAGCGGTTCTGCGAGGGCCTCACGAACGAGGACGAGGAGCGTCTGTTGGCGCTCGCGAAGGATTTCTCCGGCATCGAGCGCGACTATTGCCGGCGTGTCGGAGAAGAGGTGCGCCAGTACGGCTACAACCAGTTCCTTGGCTCGCCGCGCGTCGACCCGCTGATGTCGGGGGCGATCCAGGACGACTACGTCGTCGGCATCGGTGACGAGTTGGTCATCGGCTTCCAAGGCCAGACGACGCGCAGCATTACCACCCGCGTCGATCGCGAGGGGCGCCTCTACCTCGACGACCTGGGCACGGTCTCGGCTGCCGGCCGCCGGTTCGGCGATGTCCGCGAGGAGATCGAGGTGCGGACGGAGGCGGCAATGATCGGCACCGAGGTGTACGTCTCGGTGGGCGCGGTACGCGAAATCGCGGTCATTGTTGCCGGCGAGGTCAAGGCACCCGGAACCTACGTGCTCACTGGCCTCTCGACCGTGTTCGACGCCCTTCTGGGCGCGCAGGGCATCAAGAAGACGGGCAGCATTCGCCGCATCCACTTGACCCGCGGCGACCGGACGTTGTGGATCGACGGCTACGACGTCCTGCTGTCGGGACGCGCCCAAGCCGGCTTCGTCCTGGCCGAAGGGGATGTCGTCTTCGTGCCGCCGCTAGGCTCGACGGTGGCGATCGCCGGACAGGTCAAGCGACCCGGAGTCTACGAACTGGCCGAGGGCGAGCACGAGATCGCCCTCTCCGCGCTTCTGGACATGGCCGGCGGCGGGCTGCGGCCGCGCGGGACGCGTTACACCATCCTCTCGTTCGATGAGCTCGGCCGAGAACAGTTCACCGAGGCGGACGGCCAGTCCGTTATCTTGCGCGAGGGCGACATCGTGATCGCGCAGCCGGGCGGCAACGTCCAGCTCAGCCGAGTCGAGCTCTCCGGCCACGTGCGCGTGCCCGGCGGGCGTTCGCTCGCGGCGGCGCCGACCGTTCGCGCGCTGCTCGGCGGGGCGAGCAACCTGGCCGAGAATCCCTATCTCCTGTTCGCCGTCCTCCAGACGACCGATCCGGCAACCCGCGCGCGGCGCCTGTTTGCGATCGGGTTGCAGCGCGTGCTCGCCGGCAAGCAGGACTTCAGACTCAAGGATGGCGATCGCCTGATCATCCTGAGCAACGAGGACATCCGGTTCCTGTCGAGCGCCGATGTGCAGGAGATCATCCTCACGGGGCATCCCAGCGGCGAGGTCCCGACCGCGGCGCTTGAGCCGTCGCGGTCCACGGAGGCGGCATCGTCAGCACAACTGATGCGGGACGGCGCCACGCCCGATCCGGACGCCCCGACGCCAGCAGCGGGTGAGGAGAAACCTCCGTGCAGGGCCCTCGATACCCTGTCCCTGCTGATGACCGATGCGCGCCAGGGACGCTTTGCCACCGCCATCCGCATCGCCACCTCGGAACTGCGCGGGCTGCACCTGATCGCTCTGCCCTGTCCGCCAATCTACGACCGGTTTCCCGATCTGCTGCCGTTCGTGCTCGAGCACGTCGCCGCCGTGAGCGGCGAAGTCCGCGTGCCGGGCACGTATCCGCTGACCGCCGACACGCGGCTGAGCCATGTCATCGCCGTGGTCGGCGGCCCGACGCGCGAAGCCGATCTGGCGCACGTCGAGCTGCTGCACTACTCCGGTCCCGGCGCGCTCGAGGATCCCGACGTCCGCGATGTCGTCGATCTCGGCCGCGTCGATGGCGCGGCCGTCGCGGTCGGGCCCGGCGATGTCATCCGGTTCAACCAGTTGTTCAGCGACCGGGAGGCCGGGCCGGTGCAGCTTGCCGGCGAGGTGGTGCGCCCCGGGTTCTATCAGATCCGCCGTGGCGAGCGCTTGTCCGAGCTCATTGCGCGGGCCGGTGGGCTGACTCCGCAGGCTTATCCCCATGGCGCCGTGTTCACACGAGAGCGGGTGCGCGAGGCGGAACAGGAAGGGCTGATCCGCGCGACACGCGATCTCAACGCTTCGCTCGCCGTCGCCGCGGCCCAGCGCGACATTGATGCCAATGCGGTGCGGTCGCTGCTCGACCTGGTACGGGGGATGAGCGAGGCGGCGGCGGTCGGCCGCGTGGTCATCGAGGCTGATCCCACCGTTCTCGACGTCCGTCCCGAGCTCGACACGGTGTTGGAGCCGGGCGACCTTCTGTTCATGCCCAAGCGGCCGAACTCGGTTCTGGTCATCGGCGACGTCCTCAACCCCGGGGCGATGCAGTTCATCGCCGGCAAGAAGGTGGACCAGTACATCCGCCAGGCAGGCGGGTTTCAGCGCTCGGCGGACGAGGATCGGGTGTTCGTCGTCTACCCGAACGGCGAGGCCCAACCGGTTTCGGTCAACGTATGGAACTACACCCCGGTGCGGGTGCCGCCGGGCAGCACCATCGTGGTGCCGAAGGACCCGGCACCTCTCGATCTGTTCCAGATCACGCGCGACTTCGCCCAGGTGGTGAGCCAGCTTGCCATCACCGCGGCCTCGCTTGCAGTAATCGGAGACCGCTGAGGCCCGCACGGCAATCGGGTCGGGTCGGGGTTGCTACCATGCGCCGCACCGTGGCTCGCTCCGCAATGGGGCTGCTGCTCAGCGTTGTGGCGACGCTGGCGGCGCCGGGCGCCACGGCCGAGGATCTCGCGGGGCCGTCAGCGGGCGATCTCGGCGGCATCGGACTCTGGCAAACGCGGACGGCCCGTTTCGCCGCCGACGGGCAGCTTGAGTCGGGTGCCTCCTACGTGTCCCCGTACAAGCGATACTACGTCACGCTCCAGGCCACATCGTGGCTCGAGGCGACCTTCCGTTACAGCGATCTGACGCTCATCCGGCTGGGTAGCGACACCTTCAAGGACCGCGGCGCCGATCTGAAGTTTAGGTTGCTCGACGAAAGCGCGTACGCTCCGGCGATCGCGGTCGGGCTCCAGGACGGTCTCGGCACCGGCCTGTTCCAGGGCGAGTACGTGGTGGCGAGCAAGCGCCTCTACGACTTCGATTTCTCACTCGGAATCGGCTGGGGCATCCTGGGCGAGCGCGGCAACATCCGCAATCCGTTCACGCTGCTGTCCGATGATTTCCGCGACCGCGTCGAGGCCTCGGGCGAGGGCGGGAAGTTCAACATCGGAACCTACTTCGGCGGCGAGCGCGCCGCGATCTTCGGCGGCATCGAGTACCACACGCCGATCCAGGGCTTGAGCGCCAAGCTCGAGTACGACGGGAACGACTACAAGAACGAGCCCCGGAAGGCGAACGGCAACCGCTTCGACGCCGCGAGCAGCCCTTTCAACTTCGGCCTGCACTATCGCCCGACCTCGTGGCTCGACATCGGCGTGGCGCGCGAGCGCGGCAACGAGACGCTGGTTCGTGTCGCCCTGCGCGCCAACCTCAACGCCGCCGGCATTACCAAGTCCGACGTTCCGCCACTGCCGGTGACCCCACGCCCTGAACCCGCCGCGCCGGCGCCGGGATCACCGGGAAGCAGCGCGGGGTTCGAGGCGGCCGGTGCCTCGGACACCGACCGCGCCGCGGACGGCGTCATGGACGCAGTCGAGGCTGCGGGGCTGAGTCCGATCGAGGTGGCGCTCGGGGACGATGAGTTGCGGCTGTGGGTGGCCGAGCCCATGTCTCAGCCGCTGTCCGCGCGCATCCAGAGCGCCGTGAGCCGCGTGATCGCGGCGGCGCCCGAGACCGTGCGACGCATCGTGCTCATCGGCGGCGGCGCAGACGCGCACCCCGTCGCCTTCGATGTCGCGGAGGTGCAACGCACGGCTCAGGTCGATGCCCTGTTCGAGGCGTTCGAGCGCTCCGGGTTCATGCCCGAAGCGATCGAGTTCTCTCAACGCGAGGTCGTCATCCGGATCGCCGGCCCGGTCCAGGCCGAACTCGACCCGAAACTCGCGCGGGCCGTTCTGGCGGCGACACCCGACGCGATCGGGCGCATCACCGTTACGGGCGCGACCGGGCGTGTGTCGCTGTCTCGCGCTGATGTCGTGCGCGAGAGCGGGGTCGATGACATGTTCGAACGGCTTGAGGGCGCCGGGTTCTCGATTCAGGCCGTCAGCCTCCGGGCCGACGACGTGCTCGTCACTGTCGCGGTGCGCAGCGATCACGGTCCGCTCGACTACCGCGCCGCCGGCGAGATCGTGGCCCAGTCGCTGGGCACCCCGGCGCACGAAGTCACGATCGTCGGCGTTCGCGATGGGCTGGAGCTGGCCCGGGTCACCGTGCTGCCGCATGACAACCCGGCGGGCGCCACCACGGGCGGGGAGGAGGAGCCGCCGCCCGCGCCCGGTACGCGGCTGGCCGCGGCCCAGCACCTGCTGGATGAGCTCGAGGGCCAGGGCATCGCGCTCGAGGCGGTGCACTTCACCAGCCGCCGGGCGACCGTGTTCGTAACCCCGCGGCGCTATCGCCAAGCGGCCCGAAACATCGGCCGCGCGGCGCGCGTCATCGCGCGGAACGCGCCGCCGGCGATCGAGGAGATCTCGGTCGCGACGATGAGCCGGGGCATGGTGACCAACTACGTCACGCTGCTGCGCCGCGACCTCGAGAACGCTCTGGCGGCCAAAGGAAGTGCGGAAGAGATCTGGGCTCATGTCCAGGCCGAAGGCGCCACCGAGCCGGTGCCCGAGGCCGCGATCACGCCGCCCCGTCGGTACCCCGGTTTCCGCTGGACGGTATCGCCGCAGAGCCGGCAGTTCATCGGCGATGCGCGGCAGTTCCTGCTCTATCAGTTCTTCGCCCGCGCCCGCGGCACCCTCGAGATCGCGCGCGGGCTCGAGCTGACGGGCGTTGTGGGCGCCAACCTCTACAACAACTTCGACAAGATCCAGACCGACTCGGATAGCATCCTGCCGCACGTGCGCAGCGACATCGCCCGCTACCTGCAGGAGGCGCCCAACAAGGTCCTGCAGCTCGAAACCAGCTACTACGCCTCGCCGATCGAGGATTGGTTCGTTCGCCTGAGTGCGGGGTATTTCGAGGAGATGTTCGCGGGCGTCGGCGGCGAAGTCCTCTATCGTCCCTTCGGCTCGCGCTGGGCGGTCGGGCTCGATCTCAATCGTGTCCAACAGCGCGACTTCGAGGGGGCGTTCGGCCTTCAGGACTACAGCGTGACCACCGGCCATGCCAATCTCTACTACAACCTGCCGTTCTACGACCTCACGGCCTCGCTCCACGTCGGCCAGTTCCTGGCTGGTGATCGCGGCGCTTCCTACTACCTGACCCGGCGTTTCGAGAACGGCATCGCGGTGGGGGTGTGGGCCACCTTGACGAATGTGTCCGCGCAGGCCTTCGGCGAAGGCAGCTTCGACAAGGGCTTCTTCATCACCGCCCCCCTCGACCTGTTCCTGCGCACCTCATCGTTGAACACCGCGGTGTTCGCCTTCCGCCCGTTGTCGCGCGATGGCGGCCAGATGCTCCTCGGCAGCAAGCGCCTCTACGACGTCGTGGCGGACGGCAACCTGGACAACGTGGCGGGTGAGTGGGATCAGCTCCTCAACTAGACAGGCCGGCGTAAAGGGACTCGTAGCGGCGCACGACTTCGCGGATGTCGTAGCGAGCGAGCGCCCGCTGTCTGGCTTTCTCGCCGAGCGCGCGCCTCGCCTTCGGATCGAGGCCGAGAACATCGGCAAGCGCCGCAGCGAGCGCCGCGGCATCGTCGGGCGGGACGACGCGGCCGGTATCGGCAACGACCGCGCGCGCCTCGCCGACGTCCGTGGCAACGCACGGCACTGCGCAGGCCATCGCCTCGATCAGCACGTTGGCGAATGCCTCGCCGAAACCCGACGCGGAAACGGCGACATCGAGCGCCGCGGTGAGCCTTGGCATGTCGCGCCGCACGCCGAGAAGGACGACGCACTCGCCCAGGCCAAGGCGATCGATCTCCCGCGCCAGCGCAGGATTGGCACGTTCCACGTTCTCGCCGCACAACAGGAAGCGCGCCTCGGGATGGCGCCGGCGGAGCTCGGCGGCGGCGGCAAGGAAACCAAGGTGACCTTTCTGCGGGTGGAAGCGGCCGAACAGGCCGACGACGGGAACGTCGAGCCCCCACCCGAGCTCGCGCCGAACCTCGATTCGGGCTTGTGCATCCGGCATGAAAGAATCGGAGTCGATGCCATTGGGAATGATCACGAACCTGTCGGCACGATAACCCAGGCGGACATGAACCGCCGCGGCAGCGGCGGAGTTGCACACGATGCGATCGGGCACATGACGGGAGAGGACCGCGCACGCCCTGGCGGTCCAGATCGTCGAGCGGCGGTAACTGCCGGGCCGCAGATCGCTGTGGCGGATGTTCCACACCACGGGCCGCCGCCGGGCCAGGACAGCCGCGACGCCGCCAAGGAGATCGGCGTGATAGAGCCAGGTCTGAACAATGTGCGGTCGGAAGCAGGCAAGCCACCCGGCGAGCCGTGGCAGCGCCGCCAGGGCGCCGAGGCCCCGTCCCATGCCGAACGCTCGCACCGGCACGCCGAGTGCCGCGATCGCGTCGCCCACCGGACCACGCTCGGTCAGCGAGATGACCTCCATGTCAAAGCGCTGCCGGTCGTGCCACCGCGCCAAGTTGTGCAGCATCGATTGTGCCCCGCCGGCGGGCAGGCCGGTTATGATGTGAGTGAGGCGAATGCGCGGCAAAGGCGTCATCGTTGGTGATCGAGGCTCGTCATGAACCCGAGGGGGCGGCGTGAAGGCTTGACTTTGCGGCCCGGCGGCCACCACAAGAGGTGCCGCCACGAGAGGGCACTGAACGCCGGAACGAGATGAGACCCAGGGCGAGCGAGGACATGGGCGTACGCGGGGGTGAGAGCGAGGCGGGCGCCCTCATGACGCCGCTGGACGCGGACCTCCGCCGCCATGGCGAGCGCCGGGTGCTCGTTGCCACGGACGAGCTCGTCGACCTGCGCTTCCTGTTCGGGGCGCTGTGGCGGGGCAAGTACGTGATCATGCTGTGTGCGCTCGCAGGCCTCTCCTATGGCGTCTGGCGGATGACGTCATTCGTACCCGAGTACGTTGCCAAGATGATCGTCATGCCATCCGATCCCGGCGACGGCGCGGCTCCTGGTGGGAGCGCCCGCCAGCAGGGCGGTGAGCTTGCGGCGGCCTTCGGCATCACCCGGCCCGGCCCGAAGACCGCGTCGACGTTCGACCGGCTGCGCGTGCTGTTGTCTTCGGTGACGCTCGCCGAACGGTTGCAGGCGAAGTACGGCCTGATGCAGCGCGTGTTTCGCGGGTCATGGGACCCGGCGAGCGGTCGCTGGCTCCGTCCGCAGGGCGAGCGCTTCGAGTCGATCGAGGGCATCAGAGCGTACCTCAATCTCAGCACCTGGAGCGAACCGACGTTACAGCGCCTTGCCGGCTACATCGGCAGCGGCGTCGTGATCGAAGAGGTCGAGGACACGACCTTCTACAGTCTGAGCTTCGCCCACACGGATCCGGCCTTTGCCCAGGAGATCCTCGAGCGGGTGTATCGCGAAGCCGACGACCTGCTGCGCGCGCAGGATATCGAACGAACCACGCGGTATCGGGACTACTTGCAGGGCCAGCTCGAGGCAACGAGTACCGTCGAGATGCGGGTCGGCCTGGTCCAGCTCCTGCTCAGGCAGGAGAGCGTGGCCATGATGTTGCAGAGTGATCTGCCCTACGCAGCGCGCATCATCGAGCCCACGACGGTATCCGACCAGCCCACGGCGCCGAACCCTACCACATACGTCGGCCGTGGCGTGCTCGGCGGCGGCGCCATCGCCATCGTCTTGGTTGCCTTGGTCGCCCTGTTCCGGCGCGAGTCGCGTTAGCCCGATGCCGACAGCGGCATGATCGTTCGCTGGAGCACGTTCCTCGTCTTCTACTACGTCTATCGCACCGCCATCTCGGTGTTTGCGCAGGCATCGCTGAGCAATCTCGGCGACGTCAGAATCTATCAGCGGGGTGGGCGCAATGAAGCCGTGTCTATCCCCGACCTCCCCGACGTTGGCGCGGTGGTTGTTCTCCCGACCATCCGCCAGTTAGGAATCTACCTCTCGCAGCTCCTCGGCAGCGGGGTGAACCTGGTTGTCGGCGGCAACCCCTACATCGTCAACCTCGCGTTTCAGACGCTGGCCTTTGCCGGCTTGTGCCGGCTTCTCATGGCGTTCGAGCCGGCCGTCCGCAAGCGGGTAGCACTCCTCGTCCTGCTGCCGAGCTTCAACCTGTGGACCTCGGTCGCATCGAAGGAGGCGCTTCTGACGGCCCTGTTCTGCTTCCTCTTGGCGCCCGCCGCTGCAGCCAAGGAATGGCGCTTGCCCGTGCGTTTGCCGCTCATGGCGCTGGTCCTCCTGATCGCGCTCCTGAAACCGTACTACGTTCCGGGGATCGCGTTCCTGATCGGCGCCACGTGGCTCGGGGCCCGGGTCAAGCAGGCGGCGACGATGGCGCTCGGCTGCTTCCTCGTGTCGTTGACGCCGTTGCTGTTTGTCGCCGACGAGCTCGACGCCTACGCCCGAACCGTGGCCACGCACTTCCGCGTCAACGCGATGACGCTGACGCGCGAGAAGTTCTTTGTCGCGCCGGGCGACATTCTGGTCAAGGCGCCGGAGGGCATGTTCCAGAGCTTTTTCGGCCCGACCCTCCGGGAAGCCATGACGGGGCCACTGCAGATGCTGTCGTTCGTCGAGAGCGCTCTCCTCGTCGGCGGTCTCGTATTCCTCTTGGTCCGGCGCATCGCCTGGCTTCGCGCCTTCGAGGCGATCGTGGCCGCCGGATCGCTGTTCTGGCTCCTGTTCGCGAGCTATCCATTCGGCATCATGAATGCCGGGTCCGCCGTACGCTACCGTGCCGGATACGTGGTCTTCGTGATCGCCGTCATCGCCCTGGCCGTATCACATCTCTACCGGTGGCAGAGGCGCCCGGCAGCAGGGGCCGCTTTCGCCCCGTTGCCATAGACGGACGCCCGATGTTGCCAGCCGGCGCCGACGGAACCCGCGTGACGGTTATCCTGCCCTCCTTTGCCGGTGGCGGCGCGCAGCGCGTGATGCTCAACCTTCTCAGCGGTCTCGGTTCGCGCTTCGAGCGCAGCCTGATCGTGTTCGACGCCAGCGGTCCCCTGGCCGCAGCGGTGCCCGATGGCATCGCCACCGTTTCGCTGGGCCGCCCGCGGTTGCGCGGCGCCTTCGTGCCGCTCTTGCGAGCGCTCGCGCGCGGCCGGCCCGACGTCATCGTCTCCACGATCGGCCACGCCAACCTTGCGGTCCTGGCGATGCGAGGGCTCCTGCCCGGCCACCCGCGCATCATCGTCCGCGAGTCGAACACGCCCTCGGGAAGCCTGCCGGCGCTGGCCTACGGCCGCGTGATCGGCCTCGGCTACCGCTGGCTCTATCCGACGGCGGATGTGGTGATCTGCCAATCCAGCCGCATTGGCTATGAGCTTGAGCACCGGTATCGCGTGCCAGGATCGCGCCTCTGTTACTTGGCCAACCCGATCGACATCGCCGCGGTGCGTGCTGGCGCGACGCCGCTTGCGCGCGCGGCCGGAGCCGGACAGCGGTTCGTGGCCGCCGGCCGACTGACGCGGCAAAAGGGCTTTGATGCGCTGATCGAGCTGTTCGCCGACTTGGCGAGGACGGCGCACCTGGTCATCCTCGGCGACGGCCCCGAGCGCGCCGCGCTCGAGCGGCAGGTCGCAGCACTCGGTCTCTCGGCGCGCGTCGCCCTGCCGGGCTTCACCGCGGCCCCCTGGCCCCAGTACGCCGGGGCGGACGCATTCCTCCTGTCCTCCCGCTGGGAGGGAATGCCCAACGCGGCGCTCGAAGCGCTGGCGTGCGGCACGCCGGTAATCGCCACCGCCGAAGCGGGCGGCCTCCCTGACGTCGCCGCGGAGGCGGCGCCGGGGGCGGTGACATTGGCGCCCATGGGTGCCGCCTTTCTCGGCGCGATGCGAGCGGTGGCGGCGCAGGAAACGGGTGCAGTGCGGCCGTGCCTACTGCCGCCGCGCTACGATATCCCCGTAGTCGCCGAGCGGTTCGCGGCGCTCATCGCCGGATGAGTCCGGGGCCGCGCTCTCCCCGCCTGCTGTTCGTCGTCAACGAGGCGCACTTCTTCGCCTCGCACCGCTTGGCCGTCGCGCAGGCCGCCCTGGACCTCGGCTGGGAGGTGCATCTCGCGGCGCCGATCGATCACGTCTGGGCACCGCGCGCGTTCGACATCGCCGCGATCACACGGCTCGGCATCATCCCCCATCCCCTGCCGCTCCGCCGCCGCGGCATCAACCCGATCGAGGAGGCGCGCACGCTCCTGGCGTTGTTCGCGCTGTTCCGGAGGCTGTGCCCCGACCTGGTCCACCTGATCACGATCAAGCCGGTCCTCTATGGCGGTCTGGCGGCGCGCGCGGCGGGCGTCCCGTCCATGGTCGCGGCGGTTTCGGGCCTCGGTCAAGTGTTCACCGCCGATGGCTGGCACTGGGCAGCGCTGAGCTGGCTCGTCTGCCGGCTCTACGCGCTCGCCACGGCGCACGGCAACGGCCGCGTGATCGTACAGAACGCGGGCGACCGCGATGTCCTGATCCAGCGTGGCGCCGTGGCCCGCCACCGTCTCGAGGTGATTCGCGGCGCCGGTGTCAGCCTCGAGGAGTTCCCCGTGGCGCCGGAGCCGCCGGGCCCGCCGCTGATCATCCTGGCCGGGCGCCTGTTGTGGGAGAAGGGAGTCGGCGATTTCGTCGCGGCCGCGCGCCTTCTCCGAGCCCGCGGGGTCGCCGCACGCTGCGTCCTGGTGGGCGACACGCACGCGGCCATCGCCAGCGCCGTCCCCCGCGCACAGATCGAGCGCTGGGCGAGCGAGGGGATTATCGAGTGGTGGGGGCGCCGCGAGGACATGCCGGCGGTGCTTGCATCATGCCACGTCGTCTGCCTGCCCTCGCGCTACGGCGAGGGGGTGCCGAAGATCCTGATCGAGGCGGCCGCGGTGGGGCGGTCCATCGTCGCCAGTGATACGCCGGGCTGCCGCGAGATCGTCCGCCACGGCGAGACCGGGCTGTTGACGCCGCCCGGCGACATCGCCGCGCTCGCCGCCGCGCTCGAGCGCCTGCTCGGCGATGCCGCGCTACGGTCGGCGATGGGTCGCCGAGGCCACGCACTGGTCGCGGCGGGCTTCACCACGGAAGCCGTCGTGGCGCAGACCATGGCAATCTATGAACGGCTACTCGGTCACGCCGATCGCGCCGCGGTCCCTCGCTAAAGCCGTGGTTGCACGGGCCCTCGGGACATGACGCGGACCACAGGTGCGCGGACGATGGTCCAGGCACGCGCCCACGCATCGATGCCGTAATAGAACAGGAACGGCGTGATCGCCAGATTGTAGCGATCCTGCGCGGCGCCGAAAACGAAGGGCAGCAGGTAGACGCCGACGAACAGGCGCACCTCCAGCCGCGCCCGCGCGAACAGCCAGATCAGGCCGGGCAGGAGGATTAGTCCCGGCGCGGCGCGCACGGCGACGAGTACCGCGGCGGTCTCACCGTACGATGGGCGGAGGCCCGCGAAGTAGAGCACCTTGGCGGCGAGCAGTGCGGACCAGGACACCAGCAGATCGAGCACCGCGGGCCAGTCGGGGAACGCCCCCGCGAGGTACTCCGTCTGGTCGCGGCCGAAGTACGACAGACCCTGCGAGGACTCGAGGTAGGCGAGGAGATAGGGATAGTAGTAGTAGCCGAGCCCGGCGACCGGTATCGCACCCAGGGCGATGACGAGCAGGTTCGGCCTGCCGCCGCGGAAGAGGTGCGCGACGGCGGCGGCGAGCAGGAACAGGAAGAGGAAGATCCCGTTCGGCCGAACCAGCACCGCCACTACCAGCGCTAGAGCGACGATCGCCCAGCGCGACAGCGACCGCCCGGCGCCGAAATAGGCCAGCGCGAACGCCGCCACCGCCACCGCAAACGGCATGTCGGTGCTGATGTTGAGGGTGAGCCAGATCGGCCCCGGCAGGACGGCGAACAGACCTAATGCAGCCGGCGACAGCCCCTGTCGCCAGAGCCACCACAGCCACGCCGCGCTGAAGCCGGTCCCGAGCGCGAGGTAGCCCAGCGCGAGCGGCAGGGTGTGGCCCGGGCCGTAATCGAACGCGAGCAGCAGCAGTGGCAGGACGATCCCCGGGATGGGCGAGCGCTCGCCATCGGCCGAGGTCGCGTGCGCACCCTGCTCGCCATCCGGTTCGGCCAGACGTAGGGCGAAGTCATAGTAGAAGCCAAAGTCGACACCGCGCTGCACGGTCAGAGGCGAGATCGCCCGTTCGGTCTCGCCAGCAACGGGGAAGTAGGCGGCCGATCCGAAGACCGCGGCGTGTACGGCCGCCGTCAGCGCAAGCGCCACGAGAAGCATGACGCGGCGAGCGGGCCTGGCGGTCGCGCCGGCCCGTGTCGCCACGCGCGCGCCGCCCGCGGGGGGTGTCGCGTTCAGAATGGCCGGTAGCGGGGCCGCCGCGGCAGATCGACCTTGTAGAACTGGCTCGACCGCACGTTAAGCCCGGCGGCTTCGAGGAACTCCTTGGCCTTCTTGGTGCTGTGCTCTGTGTAGTGGAAGATGTTGCCGGCTGCGACGGCATCGGCGCCGCCGATCCGGATACCGTCCACCAGATCCTGCCACGTACCGACGCCGCCCATCGCGATCACCGGAGCGGCCACGGCGTGGCTCATCGCGCGCACGAGCGCCAAATCGTAGCCGCGCTTGTCGCCATCGTGCTCGATGGCATTGATCATGATCTCGCCAGCACCGTGGGCGACGGCTTCGCTCGCCCACGCCAGGGCGTCGCGGCCCGTCGGCCGCTGACCATTCCGGATCATGACCTCGTAGCCGGAGGGCAGGGCGGCGTTCGGCCGCGCGTCGATCGAAACGACCACGCATTGGCTGCCGAACGAGGCGGCGATCTCGCCGATCAGCTCGGGACGCTCGACAGCGCACGTGTTGAGCACGACCTTGTCAGCGCCGTGGCGCGTGTACTGTTTGACCCGGTCGAGCGTCGCGATCTTGCCGCCGACCGCGAGCGGCACAAAACAACGCCGTGAGAGCCCCTCGACGATCTCGAGGAACCCGTTCATGTGGCGCTCGTCCTCGGAGATCTCGAGGGCGATGATCTCGTCGATCGCCCAGCCGTTGAAGAAGTCGACAGCGGTGAATGCGCTGCCGACGGGATTCGTACGGCGGAAGCGCCGCGTCTGGACGACCTGGCCGCGGTAGACGAGCAGGACCGCGATGAGCCGATGCTTGATCACCGGGTCTTGGGGCCGACCTCGAGTCGGTCGCGCCCGGCATCATCCTGGATTCGCGCGTAGTAGTCGGCGAGCGCCAGGTCCTCGGGGAGATCAATATCGACGGAGCGCGTCGGGGGCATGAGGTGGCCGCGCAGGCCCGGCCCGTAGAAGGTGCGGTGCGCGCGGAAGGCCGCCACGGTCGCGGCATACGTGCTGCCATTGTCCACCACCAGCGGCCCGACATCGGCGGCGCGTCGGTTGATCAGGTCCGGCCACATCGGAGCCAGCTCGCCGTTCGGGAGTTGGAGCAGCGCCTGGTGCGGCGGCTGGTCGTAGGTGGTGACGGCGAGCGCAAAATCACACCGCCCCGGCTCGATCAACGCCATGACGGCACGGACGTCCGTCTCGCGCCGAAGCGGCGCCGCCGGGTAGAGGCAGCAGAAGATGTCATAGGGCCGGCCGGCGGCCTCCTCCCGTGCCAGGACGTCGAGACAGACATCGACAACGCGCGCATCGTCGGTGGCGAGCGGCGCCGGGCGCAGCTGTACGGTCGCGTCCGCGGCGGTCGCGGCGGCGGCGATCTCGGCGTCTTCGGTCGAGACCATGACCATGCTGAAGCAGCCGCTGTCACGGGCGGCCTCGATGGTGTGCGCGAGCATTGGCTTGCCGGCGAACGCGATCACGTTCTTGCGCGGCAAGCGCTTCGATCCGCCGCGCGCCGGGATGATCGCGAGCCGCCGCTGCGGCACGACCGACATGGTCCGGTCCTCAGATCGCCACGGCGGCGGGGTTCAGGCGACCAAGGAGAACCAGGTCGATCCACGCCTCGCCGCACCGGTAGTATTGCGGCCGGCGGCCCTCCTCGCGGAACCCGACCTTCAGGAACGCTCTGATCGAGCTGAGGTTATTGGCGTAGCACCCGGCGCCCACGCGCTTGAGGCCGAGCGCGCCGAAGGCGTGGCCGCTCACCGCGTCGATCGCCTCGCTGCCGTAGCCCTTGCCCCATTCGGTTCTGTCACCGATGAGCAGGCCCAGGTCGGCTCGGCGATAGCGCGCATCGATCGGGCCGAGCTTGATGTTGCCGATGTGGCGGCGACCGCCATCGAGGAAGATGCCGAGAAGGAGGTTCTCGGCAGTGGCACCCATGCCCGCGATGTAGGCGCGAAGCGCCGCGCCGTCCGGCGGCGCATGGCGGACCTCGAGAAACCGGGTGATCTCCGCATCGCGCAGCCACGTCCGGTAGGGCCCCTCGGCATCGTCGGGAACCAGCGAGCGCAGCCTCAGGCGCGGGGTGTCGAGGTGCAGCATGGTCAGGTACGCATCGTCTGGCCGGCATTGGCGAGGTAGCGCTTCACCTTGACGAGGTTGTTATCCGA
>VGEJ01000014.1 GCA_016869335.1 Alphaproteobacteria bacterium
ACCCTAGCCTGGATGGCGGCCGCCGCCGGGCCGACGCCCACCGCCCGGCCGGTTTCACCGTCACCGGCGCCACCTGCACTCGCTGCGGGGCCGACGGGGCCGGCGGTGGTTGACGCTGAACCGAACCGCAGGCTAGCTTGAGCCGCCCTTGCCGGCCGCTTCCGCCAGAGAGCGGCTCGCGTGGGATTCGCGCGGCGCCCGAGAGCCGCGATGCCGACGTAGCTCAGGGGTAGAGCAGCGCATTCGTAATGCGCGGGCCGGGGGTTCGAATCCCTCCGTCGGCACCACTTCTCCTCCCTGACCTCCGCCACCGACGGGATCGGCCCGCGCGCGCGTGCCCTACGCCTACGAAGAAGGACCTCACGGGTCACGGGTCTGCGGCGCTTACGCCCTGACCCATGCCCATCGCCAGCGCCTCTCCCGTCTCTCGTTCTCGGCCTGCGTCGCGTGCTACCTTGCCCGGCTCGTGCAGGGCGACAGATCACGCGGAGGTCGTGCGGTGAAACCGGTGAAATGGGGCGTGCTTTCGACGGCCGCGATCGGCGTCAATTTCGTCATCCCGGCGATGCGCAAACAGCCGACCTGCGACGTCGTCGCCATCGCCTCGCGCGATCGCGAGAAATCGGAGGAGATCGCCGGCGCGTTAGGCATCGCCAAGGCCTACGGCTCCTATGAGGCGCTGTTGGCTGACCCCGAGATCGAGGCGATCTACAACCCACTGCCCAACCATCTGCATGTACCGTGGTCGATCAAGGCCGCCGAGGCCGGCAAACACGTGCTGTGCGAGAAGCCCATCGGCCTAGATGCCACGGAGGCCGAGACGCTGCTCGAGGCCCGCGACCGCTGCGGTGTCCTCATCCAGGAAGCGATCATGGTCAGGACGCACCCGCAGTGGCTGCGCGTGCGCGAGATCGTGCGCCAGGGCGGCTTCGGCGGGTTGCAGTCGATCCGGAGCGTCTTGAGCTATCACATCCTCGACCCGAAGAACGTGCGCAACCGGGCCGACATCGGCGGCGGCGGCATCTACGACATCGGTTTCTATCCGGTGACGACGTCGCGCTTCGTCTTCGAGAAGGAACCGGAGCGCGTGGTCGCCCTGGTGGAGTGGGACCCGGTGATGAAGATCGACCGCCTCACCAGCGCGATCCTGGATTTCCCGGGCGGCCAGGCGAGCTTCATCTGCGGCACCCAGATGGTCACCTATCAGCGCTGCGAGATCTTCTGCTCCGCCGCCCGCATCGAGGTGACTGATCCTTTCGGCGCACCCAACAACCGGCCGTGCCGGATCGTCATCGACCGCGGCGGCGACCTGTTTGCCGGGACCACGAACTACACGGAGGAGGCCATCGACACCATCGACCAGTATGGCCTTCAGGGCGAGCTGTTCTCGCAGGCGATTCGCGGCGCCATCCCCCAGCCGATCCCGCTCGAGGACGCGGTCGCCAACATGCGGGTGATCGATGCGCTCTACCGCTCGGCCCGCTCCGGCCGTTGGGAGCCGGTCGGCTGACGGCTAGCGCCGGGCGCGCGCCGCGCGGCTCTGTTCGAGCTGTTCGGGGGAGAGCTGGAAGCCGAGGAGGATCTCGAAATCGCCGCCGCCCTGGCCGGGCCGGAGCGCGATCGTCTGTTCCAGATCCTCGGTGTACGTCACCGGCCCGCGCCCGCGGAAGCGGACGTCGCGGGTGAAGACCCGCTTGCCGAGGATCGTACCCTCGAAATCCACGACCGCCACGAACAGCGGGATGCTTGCCCGGTCGATGCGCGCGAGAGGCCCCGGCTGCGCTTCGACGGTCACCTCGAGCTCGACGTCGAGCGCGGCCTCGCCATAGGAGCAGCGCCGCGTCAGACCGCTGAACTCGGCGGCGAAGCTCACATCGCTGAGCTCGCGGCCCGGCCCCGGGTTGAAGACGACCAGGCTCTCTGCATCGCTCACGACAGCCACGTGGGGGCAGAGCGGCGCCGGACCGGCGCCGAGGAGCTCACAGCCGGCGAGGAGCGCCGCCGCGAGCCCGGGCACGAATCGCATCCGCGGCGTGCGCACGGTGTGTCGGCGGGCTGCGCCCGTCACAGCGTGTTGTGCGTACCGTCGCAGAAGGGGCGTGTCCCGGTTCGCTTGCAGCCGCACAGCCACACCTTCTCGTCGGCGGCCGCTACGAACTCCACGGGCTCGAACCCCGTACCCTTGTGCGAGCCATCGCAGAACGGCTGCTTCCGGCTTCGCCCGCAGGCACACCAGAAATACTTCCGGTCGCGTTTGACTGGAACCTCGAACGGTGATTGCTGCGCGATCTGCGGGGTCAGCATTGACGCTCCTCTGCCGGGCTGGGCGGCGCGGAGTGTATCAGAGCGCGGAGTCGCGAACGAGCACGCGCGCGGGTGCGCGGCTTCCGACGCTCATGCTAGGGTCGCCGTGGGAGGGCTAGGGCCATGGAGCTTCCCGGCTTGCGCGGGCGGACGGCGCTCGTCACCGGCCACCGCGGCGGCATCGGCGCCGCCATCCTCGCCCGGCTCGAAGAGGCCGGGGCCAGGGTGGTGGGACTCGACCTGCCCGAGGTCGATCTGAGCGAGATCGGAGCGATTGCGGCACACGTCGGCCGCGCGTCCACGGCGGGTCCGATCGATATCCTGGTCAACAATGCCGGCACCACCAGCCTCGGCAGCATCCTCGATACCCCCGTCGAGGAGGTCGAGCGCATCTTCCGCGTGAACGTGCTGGCGCCGTTCGCGCTCATCAAGGCGGTGCTGCCGGCCATGATCGAGCGGCGCCGCGGCGCCATCGTCAACATCGCGAGCGACCAGGCGCTGATCGGCAAGCGCGTGAGCGCTGCCTACGGCGCCAGCAAGGCGGCTCTCGCCCAGCTCACCCGGTCTGCCGCACTCGACTGGGCGCCCTACAACATCCGGATCAACTGCCTCGCGCCGGGCTCCACCGACACCGCGATGCTGCGCGCTGTCATTGCCGACCTGGCGCGCCTCTATCCGGCGGCCTACGCCGGCACCTCGCTCGAGGCCTATCGCGCCGGCGTGCCGCTCGGCCGCTTCGCCGAGCCCGAGGAGATCGCCTGGATGGTCGCCGTGCTGGCCTCCGAGGCGGCCTCGTTCATGACCGGCGCGGTCATTCCGGTCGACGGTGGCGGTACAGCGCAGTGACCCGGCGGACGGTTCTGGTCACCGGCGGCACGCGCGGTATCGGTCGCGCGATTGCCACCGCCTTCGTCGCTGTCAGCGAAAACGTCATCGTCTGCGCCCGTGGGAAGCCCGAGGAGCCTTTGACCGAGGGCGCCGCGTTCATCGCCTGCGACGTCGCCGACCGTGCCGCCGTCCAGCGGATGTTCGCCGAGATCGAGGCGGCGCACGAACGGCTCGACATCCTCGTCAACAATGCCGGTGCGGCCGGAGCCAACCCCCTCGCACCGGACGCGGACGATGGGCTGTGGGATCTGATCCTGGCCACCAACCTCTACGGCACCTACTACTGCAGCAAGGCGGCGCTCGGGATCATGCCGGCGGGCAGCGGTCGGATCGTCAATATCGCTTCGGTCCTGGCGCTGCGCGGAGTGCCCGACCAGACCGCCTACTGCGCCGCCAAGCACGGCGTCCTCGGCTTCACGCGGGCGTTGGCGCACGCGGTGGGACCGCGCGGCATCACGGTCAACGCGGTGTGCCCGGGTTGGGTCGATACCGAGATGGCGCGACGGCGCTTCGCCGAGCTGGGCTTGAGCACGGCGGAGGCGGCGGCCGGCTCGCCGCTCGGCCGGATCAGCGATCCGGCGGAGGTCGCGGCACTGGTGCTGTTCCTGTGCTCGCCCGCGGCCCGCAATATCACCGGACAGGCGATCGGGATCGACGGCGGCTGGCTCGCCTGACGCTGGGCTTGCTTGCACCGACATCGGTCGGGGGCGCGACCGTGATGGCGAGTTGGCGCAACGCCCGGCGCAGGCCATAGACTTGGTCGAGCAGCGACAGGACCAGCGGCAGGACGGCGGCATCGATCGCCAGTTCGCGCCGCAGGCCCTGGATCAAGCGGACCCGGGCGACATCGATGTCATCGAATCGGTACCCCCCGGCGGCGGCGCTCGCCCGCACCCAGCCGGCCGCCACCCAGGCCCTGAGCTCGCGCCGGCTAAGACCCTCGACGAGGGCGATCAGCTCACGCTCGTCGATCATCCGCCGCCCGTACGGCGGGGGTCGTAGGGCCGCCGCCGCCCCCAGTCGCGCGCGAAGGACTCGAGCTCGTCATCGCCCGCGGGCGGCAGCACCACCTTGAGCCGCGCGTAGTGATCGCCGCGGGTCTTGGCGCGCCCGCTGAGCGCACCCTTGCCGCGCAGCCTGAGCGTGGTGCCGCTGTTGGCGCCCTTCGGCACCGTCACGCTCACCGGGCCGTTGACCGTCTCCACCGTGATGCGCCCGCCGAGCACGGCCTCGGGCAGCGAGATCGCGACCTCCGAGTGGATGTCATCACCGCGCCGCTCGAACACCGGATGCGGGGTGATGCGGATCCCGACAAGCGCATCACCGGGCGGCCCGCCGCCGAGCCCGGGATGTCCCTGGCCCTGCAGGCGAAGCGTCTGGCCCTCGTGCACGCCTGGGGGAATCTGCAGATCCAGCACCTTGCCGTCGGGCGTGGTGATGCGGCGCTTGGCGCCGTTGACCGCGTCGAGGAACTCGACGGCCAGCTCGTAGCGTGCCTCGCCGCCACGCATGCGGAAACGGCTGCCGCCCGGTCGCGCCTCGCCGAACAGGTCGGTGAAGATGTCGCCCAGGCCCTCGATGTCGGCATAGCCCGCGTGGGAATCGTAGCGCTTGCCTGGTCCGGCATCGGCGTACCGGCGGTAGAAGTCATGCTTCGGCCGTTCGGCGCCCGCCGCGTCGATCTCGCCACGATCGTAGCGGGCGCGTTTGTCGGCGTTGCCGAGAATGTCGTAGGCCTGCGACACGCGCTTGAAGCGTTCCTCGGCCTTGCGATCGCCGGGGTGGAGATCGGGGTGCAGTTGCTTGGCGAGCTTGCGATAGGCCTTGCGGACGTCTTCCTGGCTCGCCGCCCTGGGCAGGCCCAATACCTCATAGGGGTCGTCGGCCATCACGCGCTCCGTCGCCTCGCTGCGCCTCGCGAGCGATCATATGGGAAGAATCGATGCTCAGCGTAGGTGGCATGCGACGTGGTGCCGCGGCCGTACCTCGCGCAGTACCGGCTCCGCGCTGCGGCAGCGCGCCTCGGCCAGCGGGCAGCGGGTATGGAAACGGCAGCCGGTCGGCGGGTTCAGCGGGCTTGGGACCTCGCTCGCGACGGCGCGTTGGTGCTTGCGTTTGAGCCGCGGGTTCGGGATGGGCACCGCGTTCAGCAGCATTTCGGTGTAGGGATGCAGCGGTCCCGCCAGCAGCGTCGCGCGCGGCGCGATCTCGACCAGCTTGCCGAGGTACATCACGGCGATGCGCTGGCTGATGTGCCCGATCACCGCGATGTCGTGCGAAATGAACAGGTAAGCGAGCCCCAGTTCGCGCTGCAGGGTGGTCATCAGGTTGATGACCTGGGCCTGGATCGAGACATCGAGCGCCGATACCGGCTCATCGGCGACGATCAGCCGCGGGTTCAGTGCCAGGGCGCGGGCGATCGACAGGCGCTGGCGCTGGCCGCCCGAGAACTCGTGCGGATAGCGCTGCATGTGTTCGCGGCGCAGACCGACGCGATCGAACAAGCGGGCGACCTGGTCGCGAATCTCGCCACGTGCGGCGAGCGAGTGGATGGCGAACGGCTCGGCCACCATTGCGCCCGCGGATTGGCGCGGATCGAGCGAGGCGTAAGGGTCCTGAAAGACCATCTGCACCTCGCGGCGGAACGGCTTGAGCTCGCCGCGGCCGAGGTGTGCGATATCGCGCCCGCGGACCAGGACGCTGCCGGCCGTCGGCTCGAGCAGGCGCAGGATCAGGCCTCCAACGGTCGATTTGCCGCACCCCGACTCGCCGACGAGGCCGAGCGTCTCTCCCTCCGCGAGCGCGAAGGAGATGCCATCGACGGCGCGGACGTGCCCCACCGTGCGCTGCAGTAGACCGCGGCGCACGGGGAAGTGCATGGCGAGGTCGCGGACCTCGAGGAGCGGCGCGCCCGCCGCCGGACGCGCTGCGGTCATGGCAGCCGGCCGGCTTCCCAGCAGGCCGCGTAGTGGCCTGGGCTCAGTTCCTCAAACGCCGGCTCCTCGGCATGGCACTGCGACGTCGCGAAAGGGCAGCGCGGGGCGAAGGCGCAGCCCGGCGGCATGGCATAGATCGAGGGCACGAGCCCCGGCATCTCGTTCAGCCTCCCTTCCTCACCGCTCGCCGACAGCCGGTCGAGCCGCGGCAGGGCGGCCATGAGCCCGCGGGTGTAGGGATGGCGCGGGTGGTCGAACAGGCCATCCACCGGCGCCTGCTCGATGATCTTGCCGGCGTACATCACCGCCACCCGATCGGCCATTTCGGCGACCACGCCGAGGTCGTGGGTGATCAGGATGATGGCGGTGCCGAGGCGCTCTTTCAGCTCGACCATCAGGTCGAGGATCTGGCGCTGGATGGTGACATCGAGCGCGGTGGTGGGCTCGTCGGCGATGAGCACCCGCGGCTCGCACGCGAGCGCCATGGCGATCATCACCCGCTGGCGCATGCCGCCGGAGAGCTGATGGGCGTACTGCGCGAGGCGCGCCTCGGGATCGGGGATCTGCACCAGGCGGAGCATCTCGACCGTGCGCTCCCGCGCCTCGCGGATGCCGAGGCGCTTGTGGAAGATGAGCCCCTCGGTGAGCTGGGTGCCGATCGACAGCACCGGGTTCAGCGAGGTCATCGGCTCCTGGAAGATCATCGAGATGGCGTTGCCGCGCACGGCATAGAGCTCTTCGGGTGCGAGCGCCAGGAGGTCACGCCCGTCGAACTCGATCGCGCCGCCCGCGATGCGGCCGGGGGGCGAGGGAATGAGGCGCAGGATCGAGAGTGCGGTCACGCTCTTGCCGCAGCCGGACTCGCCGACCACCGCCAGCGTCTCGCCGCGCTGCAGCTCGCACGATACGCCATCGACCGCCGCCGCCAGCCCGAGCCCGCCCTGGAAGGTCACCCGCAGATCGCGGATCGACAGGATCGGACGCACGGTGTCCGCCGCCATCACCGGACCTCGCGCCGCTGCCGCGGGTCGAGCACGTCGCGAATGCCATCGCCCAGGATGTTGAAGCCGAGCACCGTGACGACGATGGCGAGCCCGGGGAAGACCAGGATCCACGGCGCCCGGGCGATGTAGTTGCGGCCATCGGCCAGCATCTTGCCCCACTCCGGCGCCGGCGGCTGGGCGCCGAGACCGAGGAAGGAGAGCGCCGCGGCGGAGAGCACGGCGGCCGAGAAGCCGAGCGTTGCCACGACGATCAGCGGTGGCACGATGTTGGGCAGGAGATGGCGAACGACGAGGCGGGGCCAGCCCGCACCGATGGCGGTGGCCGCCTCGAAGTAGGGCTTGTTGCGCTCGACCAGCACGACGCTGTAGGTCACCCGCGCGTAGTACGGCACCACGCTGATGCCGACCGCGACCATCGCGTTGGTCAGGCTCGGGCCGAGGAAGGCGACGAGGCCGAGCGCGATCAGGATGTCGGGGAAGGTGTAGAGGAAGTCGACGCCCCGCATCAGCACCGCCTGCACCCAGCCGCCGGCATAGCCCGCGCCGATACCGATGGCGGCGCCCGCCAAGAGCCCGATGCCGACCGCGACGACGCCAACATAGAGCGTGAGCTGGGTACCGTGGATCACCCGGCTGAAGATGTCGCGGCCGAACTCATCGGTGCCGAAGGCGTGTTCCCAGGACGGCGGCGACAAGCGCTTGCCGGCGGCGAGTTTTGTCGGGTCGTAGGGCGCCAGCACCGGAGCGAGGAGCGCGACGATGGCGAGCACGGCGATGAGCACGCCGCCGAGCCAGATCGAGCGATTGCGCGCGGTTCGCCGCCACCAGCGCGTGCGCGGTAGCTCCTCCGCGGCGACGTTCGTCGGGTCGTAGGGCGGTGCAGTGGCCGCCATCGCCCCGCCTACCGGTAGGTGATGCGCGGATCGAGCCAGGCGTAGGCCAGGTCGATCAGGATCGAGATCAGCACGATCACGGTGGCGAACACGAGGATGAAGCCCTGGATCATCGGGTAGTCGCGCCGATTGATCGATTCGAGGGCGATGCGGCCGATGCCGTTCCAGGCGAACACGTTCTCGACCACGACGGCGCCGCCCATGAGATAGCCAAAGACCACGGCGATGATCGTGACCACGGCGATGAGCGAGGGCTTGAGCGCGTGGCGGCGGAGCACGAGCGCCTCGGGCAGTCCCTTGGCGCGCGCGGTGCGAATGAAATCCTCGGTGAACACCTCGATCATGGCCGAGCGCGTCATCCGCGCGATGATCGCCGAATAGGTCACGCCGAGCGTGACCGCGGGCAGGAGCAGGCTGCGATAGTCGCCGCTCGCCACCGGCAGCCACTCGAGGGTGAGCGAGAAGAAGAGCAGGAGGATGAGGCCGAGCCAGAACTGCGGGATCGACACGCCGAGAACGGCGCCCACCATGAGCACGCTGTCGATCCAGGTGCCTTGGCGATAGGCCGCGAAGAAGCCGAGCGGCAGGCCGATCCCGGTCGCGATCACCATCGCGGCCGCGGCAAGCGCCAGGGTGTTGGGCAAGCGATCGAACAGCAGCATGGCCACGGACTGGGAGCCAAAGATCGAACGGCCGAGGTCGCCCGAGAGCACCTTGCCGAGATAGATGACGGTCTGCTCCCACACCGGCCGGTCGAGGCCGAGCGCCTTGCGCATGTTCTCGATCTGCTCGGGCGAGGGGTTGGAGTTCTGCGCGATCATCATGATCACGGGATCGCCCGGCACGACGTGGATCAACAGGCTCACGCCGATGATCGAAGCGAACAGGATCGCGACCGCGACGATGAACCGCCGGATGATGTAGTTGGTCATGCGCGGGAGCGCGGGAGCGGCTCCGGGCGGCAGCCGACCGCCCGGAGCCCGATGCCGAGTGCTACTCCTTGATCTGGACGTCGTTGAACAACGGCATGGCGACCTGGATCTGGATGAAGCCGTCGACGTTGCTCTTCGAGGCGCTGAGCCAGAACCAGCCCGGCGAGAACAGCGGAATCTCGTAGCCGTTCTCGAGCAGGAACCGCTGGATGTCGAGGAGCTTCGCCGTGCGCGCCTCGCCGGTCAGCGCCCTCTGCTCGCGCAGCATGCCATCGAGGGTCGCGTCCTCGATGCCCTGGTTGGCGTAGCCCGGCCGCTGCCACAGGAATACGAGGTAGTCGGGATCAACGCCCGACATGCCCATGGTCCAGATCGTGGGCGTGCCCTCGGTCATGTCATTGACCTTGGACATGTGATCGACCCAGGCGGCGAACTGGCGGGTCTCGATCTCCGCCTCGATGCCGACTTCCTTGAGCTGCTGCTGGATGATGACGTGGCACTCGTCCCAGCCTTGGAGCTGCGAGACCGAGAAGATGGCCTTGAGCGGCTTGTCCAACCCATAGCCGAGTTCGGCCAGGATCTCCTTGGCCTTGTCCGGATCGTAGGTCGTACCCCACTCCTCGCACTTGGCGCCGTCGTGCCCGACGAGACCCGGCGCGATCGGGCAGGCCGAGGCCTCGACCAGGCCCTGGAAGCCGATGTCGACGCAGGCGTTGCGGTCGATCGCGTAGCCCACCGCGCGGCGCGCGCGCGGATCGTCGAACGGCGGGATCTTGTGGGCGAACGCGACGTAGGCCTGCTGTCCGCTCAGCGGCGCGGTGTAGACCTTGTACTCGGGGTCGTTCTTGAGTTCGGCCGCGTCGGCGAGCGAGGGCTCGGCGAAGGTCGCCTCGCCCGAGCGCAGCGCCGCCATGCGGGCGGGGCCCTCGGGGATGGTCTTGAACACCAGGCGCTTCATGTAGGGCGCGCCCGGGTTCTTGATCAGCGGGTGGACGTTCTTGTAGCCCTCGTTGCGCTCCAGCACGAGTTCGTTGTTGCGATCCCAGCTCACGTACTTCCACGGCCCGGTGCCGACCGCGGTGACGTCCTCGCCCTGGATCGCCGAGGGACACATCATGATCGAGAGCACGCCACCGAGGAACGCAGGGAGCGGCGAGTACGCGGCCTTCAGTGTGACTATGAGGTCCTTGCCCTCGACCGCGGTCGAGGCGACCTCGCCGTAGGACGAGCCGTTCGGGCTTGCCGTCTCGGGGCTGGTGACACGGTCAAAGTTCCACTTCGCGGCCGCAGCGTCGAACGTCGAGCCGTCATGGCACATCACGCCGTCGCGCATCGTAAAGCGGTAGGTGAGACCGTCGTCGCTGACTTGCCACTTCTCGGCCATGCCGGGGTGAATACCGCCCTTGTCGTCCAGGCTGAACAGTGTGTTGTAGACCTGCTGCATCACTTGGAACGAGATCGTTGTCGACACTTTGTGGGCATCGAGGCTGTCGGCGTCCTGGGGCCGCGCGTAGATGATCGTATCGGTCGCGGCGGCGGCGGCGCCGGCGCCCAACCCGACGAGAACGGTGCACACCGCGAGGCTGCGCCTAAGTTCACATTGGTACCTCACGACACTCTCCCTCGGTTCATTATGACGCGCGATTATTCCACGCCCTGCCGGCCCCGACCACTCGGAATTTCGGGCCGGAAGCTATGCGGCGGGATGCGCCCCTCCCACGGCCGCGCCGACTCGAGCTGGCCGGCCAGGCGGAGCAGGAGCGGCTCGCTCGCGACCTTCGTCGCGAACTGCACCCCGATCGGCAGCCCCTCGGCGCTCCAATAGAGCGGCACCGACATGGCGGGCGAGCCGGCGATGTTGAAGGCATGGGTGTAGGGCATGTAGCCGAGATAGCCCTGCCAGAACTCGCGCTCGCTGATCTTCGTCATGTCGAAATGGTCGTGCGCTACCGGGGGGACCGCCATGGTGGGCGTGAGCAGCGCATCGTAGCGCTCGAAGAAGGCGCCGAAGTTGCGGGCGATGCGGTGCAGCACCTTGACCGCCGCGGCGTAGGCCACGGCCGGGATGCGCCGACCGTGCTCGATGAGGTCCCACAGGATGCCATCGAAGTCGGCCGGGCCGAGCTTGCGGCCGAGGCGGACCTCGTCATCGGCCACGCCAGCGGCGTACTCGCAGTAGAGGAAGGTCTCGAACGCCTGCCAGCCGTCCGCAGGCAGCGGCCACGCCGCCTCTTCGATGTGGTGGCCGAGCTCGCCGCAGAGTTTGGCCGCGGCGGCCGCGGCGGCCAGGCAGTCCGGATGAGTCGCCGCGCCGTAGGGCGCGCTGGTGCAGAGCGCGATGCGCAGCCGTCCTGGGTCGCGCCCGACCTCGGCCAGGAACGGTCCCGCCTTGGGCGGGGCGTTGTAGAAGGCGCCGACGTCGATGCCGGCGGTGGCATCGAGCAGCGCCGCGGAGTCGCGTACCGAGCGGCTGATGGCGTGATCGACCGCCATGCCCATCCAGGCATCGCCGATGACCGGTCCGAACGGATTGCGTCCGCGCGTCGGCTTGAGCCCGAAGGTGCCGGTGCACGAGGCCGGAACGCGGAGCGAGCCGCCGCCGTCGTTGCCATGCGCGATCGGCACGATCCGGGCGGCGACCGCCGCGGCCGCGCCCCCGCTCGAGATGCCGGGATTGCGCGCGAGGTCCCAGGGGTTGCGCGTCACCCCGAACAGGCGCGAGGCCATGGCCCAGGTCATCGCCAGCTCCGGCACCGCCGTCTTGCCGAAAATCACCAGTCCCGCCCGCTTGTGGCGCGCCACCAGCTCCGAGTCGACCGCTGGCACGAGGTCGGTGCGGAACGTCGCGCCCCACGTGGTCGGCACGCCGGCATAGTCGGCGCCGAGATCCTTGAGCAGGAAGGGCACGCCCGTGAACGGCCCGTCGGGCAAGCCGGCCCGGGTCTGGGCCCTCGCCAGCTCGTATATCGGTGTGGTCACGCAGTTGAGTTGCGGATTGAGCCGCTCGAGCCCAGCGATCGCCGTCTCCAGGAGTTCTGCCGCGCTCACCTCACGGCGCCGGACCAGCTCGGCTAGCCCCAAGGCGTCGTAGCGCGCATAGTCGGCGAACATGGCTCCCTCCCCTGTGGCCGCGGGCGGGCGCCGGATATGGCCGCCGTCCTCGCCATGCCATTATGACCCTGCGGCGAGACGCAAGGGAGTCGGGGAGGGCAGTATGACAAGGAGACTGGACGGCAAGGTCGCGATCGTGACCGGTGCGGCGCAGGGCATCGGCGCCGCGATCGCCGAGGTGTTCGTCGAGCACGGCGCCAGGGTCATCATCGCGGACACCAACGCCGTGACCGGAGCGGCCACCGCGGCGCGCCTCGGCGCCCACGGCGAGACCCGGTTCGTGCACTGCGATGTCAGCGACGCGGGGTCGGTGTGCAGTCTTGTCGATGCCGCGCTGAAGGACTTCGACCGCATCGACATCCTGCACCAGAACGCGGGGGTCTTCCCGCAGCATGCGATCGCGGACATCGCCGTGGCGGAGTGGGACCAGGTGCTTGGGGTCAACCTGCGCGGCTGCTTCCTATGCGCGCAGGCGTGCTTCCCGGCGATGAAGGCGCAGGCTTACGGCCGCATCGTGTTCACCTCATCGATCACCGGGCCGCATGTCACCTCACCGGGCCACGCGCACTACGCGGCGAGCAAGGGCGGGATCAACGGCTTCATCCGCTCCGCAGCGCTCGAGTTCGCACCGTTCGGCATCACCGTGAACGGCATCGAGCCCGGCAACATCCTGACCGAGGGCATGCAGATGCATCGCAGCCCGGAGTTCATCCGCGCGATGGAGGCCTCGGTGCCGCTCGGCCGCCTCGGCACCCCGCGCGAGGTCGGGTACGCCGCGCTCTTTCTGGCGTCGGATGAGGCCGCTTACATCACCGGCACGACCATCATTGTCGATGGCGGCCAGATCCTTCCGGAAGGAAAGGTCTAGCGCCGACGGCGGCGGACCCGCTGGCGACGCAGCTCGGGCCTCTGGCGCCGCGCCGGTTCGGCCGCGGGCGCTGGCATGGCCAGCCGGTGGGCGTGGTCCATCACCGGGATCGCCTGGCGGATCAGCTTCTCGATGTCGCGCAGGTACGCGCGTTCCTCGTGGTCGCAGAACGACATCGCGACGCCCGAGGTGCCGGCGCGGGCCGTTCGGCCGATGCGGTGGACGTAGCTTTCCGGGATGTTCGGCAGATCGTAGTTGATGACGTGCGTCACGCCGTCGATGTCGATGCCGCGCGCGGCGATGTCGGTGGCCACCAGCACGCGGGTGCGTCCGGCCCGGAAGTCAGCGAGCGCGCGCTCGCGGGCTCCCTGCGACTTGTTGCCATGGATCGCGTTCGCCGAGACGCCTGATCGCGCGAGCTGCGTCGCCACTTTGTCGGCGCCGTGTTTGGTCCGCGTGAAGATCAGGGCGCGGCGGATGCCCCCATCCTTGAGCAGCATGTCGAGCAGCGGGCGCTTGTCGCCGCGCGCGACGTGGAGCACGCGCTGCTCGACGGTCTCGACCGTGCTCGCGACCGGGGTCACCGCCACGCGCACGGGGTCGGACAGGATGCGGTCGGCGAGCGCGGCGATGTCGCTCGGCATGGTCGCCGAGAACAGCAGCGTCTGCCGGCGCGCCGGCAGGGCGGCGATGATCCGCGTCACGTCGTGGATGAAGCCCATGTCGAGCATGCGATCGGCCTCGTCGAGCACGAGAGTCTCGACCGCCTCGAGCCGGGCGTGGCGCTGGCCCATGAGATCGAGCAGGCGGCCGGGCGTGGCGACGAGAATGTCGAGGCCGCGCGAGAGCGCCCTGACCTGGGACGCCTGGCCGACGCCGCCGTAGACGACCGCGCTCTGCAGACCGAGATGGCGGCCGTAGGCGCGGAAGCTGTCGCCGATCTGCGCGGCCAGTTCGCGGGTCGGCGTCAGTATCAGCGCGCGTACCCCCCGACTGCCCACCGGGCGCCGGCGCTCGGTCAGCCGCTGCAGGATCGGCAGCGCGAACGCCGCGGTCTTGCCGGTCCCGGTCTGGGCACAGCCCAACAGGTCGCGGCCGGCCAGAAGACTGGGAATCGCCTGGGCCTGGATCTCGGTCGGCGTCGCGTAGTTCTCACCGCGCACGGCGCGGCGCAGGGGCTCGATCAGCCCGAGATCGTCGAAGCTAGCGCGTGGCGCGTCGCGCGTAGCGGCGATGGCGACGGGCGCGCCTGAGGGTATCGTGTTCGTGAACAGCATGAAGATGGGGTGCCTTCAATGATCCGGCGACCGCGCCGCAGCGCGAGAGGCCGTGGTTGAGGAAAAACGTCAGGGACCGGGCGCCGCAAGGCGGCCGCCTCGCTTCGTGATCGGCTCGACCTGGCGCGGACGGGGGAGCCGGTTGTGTCTGGGGTTTGCTCTCGGGACGGAGCGCTTGGCCGGCTGAGCCGGGCCGTGAGCGCTTCGCGCGCATCGCGAGACAAGAAGGCGATACCGCCTCACGACATGACATGGCCTCTTTTGCCGAGCCGGTCAATGGGCAATCGACCGCGCGGGGCGGCCCCGCGTTCTCTGCATGTCGCTTCGCCCCGCTCCGGGCCACGTGTAGCATGCTCCGATCTCGCTCGCGGGTCCGCGCCCATGCACTCCGTCTCCATCCCGATCGACAAGATCTACATTCCGCAGGCCAGGCGCCTGCCGGTCGATGCCGCAAAGGTGGAGGCGCTCGCCGAGAGCATCGCCGAGAAGGGCCTCGAGAACCCGATCCTCGTTCGTCCCGACAAGGGGCGCTTCGTGCTGGTGAGCGGACTGCATCGGCTCGAGGCGTGCAAGGCGCTCGGCGAAACGGCGATCGCCGCCAACCTGGTCCAGGCGCGCAGGTTCTAGAGCGACGGTCCGCGAAGGTGCCCGCCGCTGCCGCGCGGGCCCGGACGGCTGACGGCTCAGACCGGAACGCGGTCGGCGGCCCGCAAGCGGGCCTCGGCGGCGGCGAGAATGAGTGTCAGCATCTCGGCGTAGGAGTGGCCCGCCATGCGCGCCATCATCGCCAGCTTGCCATCGTGCGCCCAGGCCGGGTTCGGGTTGACTTCGAGCAGCTTGATCACGCCGTCGGCATCGGTGCGGAAGTCGATGCGCGCGTAGTCGCGACAGCCGAGCCGCTCGAACAGAAGGCACGCCGCTGCCGTCAGTTGTTGCTGCGCCGCGGGCCCGCGGTCGGTCGCGCGGTAACGCACGTCCGACCAATAGGGCGAATCGGGCACCGCCTTCGCCTCGTAGGGGAGGATCGCCGGGAGATCCCCCGGAAGCGCGCCGAAATCGGTTTCGATCACCGGCAGGACCGTCAGCCCTGTCGCCGGATTGCCGATCAGGCCGACGGTGTACTCGGCGCCCGACAGGAACTCCTGCACCAGCACGGCGCGGCCGGGCATCAGGTCCGCGAGGTAGGTGAGATACGCGCGCGCCGCCGCCTCGTCGTGGATCAGCGCTTGGCGCGTAATGCCGAAGCTCCCGTCCGCCAGGTTTGGCTTAATCAGCGCCGGATACCGTAGCGGCGGCAGGCTCGAGGGGTTGGCGAGGTAGTGTTCCTCGGGTACCGGGATGCCGTGCGCGGCCGCGATCGCACGCACCGCAGCCTTGTCGAAGCACAACGCGAGCGCCGCCGGCGGCGCCCCGGTATAGGGGATGTCGAGCATCTCCAGCAGTGCGGGAACGTGGAGCTCGTGCTCGGGCTGGTTGCGGTAACCGGTATCGCACAAGTTGAGGACGAAGCGAGGCGGATTATGCAGGAACGCCGCGGGCAAGCCGCGATGGCGCAACAGAAAGCGCATCCGATAGCCGGGCAGCGTCGCGAGCGCCGCCATCGCGGCACGGATCGTCGCGTGATCCTCTGCCGCGTAGCGCCCCGTGCGCTTGGTCGGGTCGGGCCGCTCGGGATCGCCAAACAGCACGGTGACCTCGCGCGGCGCCATCGCGTCCGCCGCGTGCGCTCGCCCGACCCCCCCGATGCGCGTTAGGCTTCCGGCCACTTGGAGGCGCTGTGGAGGACGGCGATGACCTGAACGACACCCTCGGTCACGGTGAAGGGAACGACGATCACGGTGCGCGGCACGCGAACAGAGGCGTCCCCGTGATGACCAGTTCGCGGGTGTCGGGCAGGCGGTCGGGACGGCCGGCTGCCGGATTCTCGGGTAACCGCCCGATCGCACCCAGAATTGCGGCCCCCAGTTGGGCCGCGGCGGCCGGGCTGCGTGCCCCGATCGCGTCGTGAACGTGGCGGAGATCGCCCGCCGCCGCCGCCGGGGACCAGAGGATGCTCATGCTCAGGGGTTGGGCTCGTGCTCGGAGGGCGGCGAGAGGTCGCCAATCCTGCCGGTATCGACCGCTTCCTCGACCCAGCTTCGGATGCGGCGCGCGACCTCGTCGTGGCTCACTCCTTCGCCCCACCGCAGCTCGCCCAGGCCCCGCTCGATGTGGGCGATCTGCCATGCCTGGGCGTCGAGATAGGCCTCCAGAGCCTGATCGAGGAGCCATGAGCGCGCGCGGTTCGTCGCCTTGGCAAGCTGATCGAGCCGCTCGATCTTGTCTGGCGTCGTTCTGAACGATAGTGAGTGCCGGTCGGCCATCGGGGATCGTGTGCATCGCCTACAATGCGGACGACCATTATGAGTGCGGACATCGAAACGCAAAAGCGCGAGCGTCACAAGTCTCGCTGGCGCCCCAGGTTGGCTTGGCCGGCGGCGGCTTGACCTCATGCCGGTGCGGTCTATGCTCCAGCGCCAATCGTGTGCCCCTGTGGCGGAAATGGTAGACGCGGCAGACTCAAAATCTGTTGCCCGCACGGGCGTGCTGGTTCGAGTCCGGCCAGGGGCACCAATAAAAGCAATGGGTTATCCGATCGCGGATGCCAGGGCACCAGCGCGGAATGTTCTCGGGACACCACCGCAGCCTGCCCGCCGCCTCCGGGTCTGCAAGGAGGTTGTTTGCGAGCAGCGCATGAAGATTGAGAGTCGTATAGCGGTTGAAGCCGATGTCATCCGGCGCGCCGATTAAGAACTCGATCGCGTCGTTGTGGTTCAGGATCATCTGCGCCTCTAATCGCTGCTTGGATGTCTCCGAGGCCATGATCCATGTCGCCCTCGGAAGCCTCTTGCTCCGAAGAATAAGCCATTGAGCCAATTCTCAAACGGACTCTGATAGAGGTTGATGATTTCCATGCTGGCCTGGACCTGCGAGTCTGGGCGCATGAGGGGAGGCGTTGAGGTCCGGC
>VGEJ01000015.1 GCA_016869335.1 Alphaproteobacteria bacterium
CAACCATGCGCGAAAAGTCGATCGTCATCCTCGGGGTGTTCGTCGCCGACACCACTTACCGCGCTGCCCGCCCGCCGCGCTTGGGCGAGACCGTCCTGGGATCGCGGTTCGCGCTCGGGCCGGGCGGCAAGGGCTCGAACCAGTCCGTCGCCGCCGCACGGCTCGGTGCGAACGTCCATCTCATCACCCGCCTCGGCGACGATCCCTTCGCCGACATGGCGGCGAAGACGTGGGCCGAGGCGGGCGTGAACGCCGCGGTCATCCGCGACCCGGCGAGCTACACCGGCGCGGCCTACATTTTCATCGAGGAGGTGACCGGCGACAACGCAATCATCATCTGCCCGGGCGCGGCGGCGGCGATCGGCGAGAACGACGTCGAGGCCAACGCAGCGCTCATACGGGCGGCCACGGTGTTCGTCACGCAGCTCGAACAGCCGCTGGCCGCGGCGGTCCACGCCCTGGAAATTGCTCACGCGGCGGGGGTGGCGACCATCCTCAACCCCGCGCCGGCCGCGCCGCTGCCGGATGCGGTGTTCGCGCTCTGCGACTACATCACGCCAAACGAAACCGAGGCCGAGGCGCTGACCGGCATTGCCGTCACCTCGGTCGACGCGGCGCGTCGTGCCGGGGACATCCTCCTTGGCAAGGGCGTCGGCGCCGTTGTGATCACCATGGGCGAGGCCGGTGCGCTGCTGCACGCGCGCGGCGCATCGGCGATGATCCCGGCGTTCCGCGTCGGACCGGTCGTGGAGACAACCGGGGCGGGCGATGCCTTCACCGCCGGCTTCGCGGTGGCGCTCTCCCGCGGGCTCGAACCGGCTGAGGCGGTGCGCTTCGGCTGCGCGGCCGCCGGCGTTTCGGTGACCCGACCGGGAGCCGCCGCAGCGATGCCGACGCTTGCCGAGGTCAAGACCGTGCTCGCGCTCGCCGAGCCGTCAGCGGGGATTCCTTCCGGACCCTGAGAGCGGCAGCGCTGTCATGGCGCGCATCGCATCCACCCGAGACCCTCGCCGGCCGGTCGAGATGCGCGCTGCTTCCCGTCGGGTGCGTCAGGCTGGCGCCAGCGCGGGCCGCGGCGGGCGGATCACCAAGAGGTTGCCGAGCAGAATGAGTGCCGCGCCGGCGAGCGAGATCGGTGTGCACGAGAAGTCCTCGAACAGCGTCGAGACGATGAGGGCGACCAGCGGTATCAGGACGTTGATGTAGGCACCCCGGCCCGGCCCGATGCGTTTGATCACCGTGAAATACATGATGAAGCCAAGGAGCGTGCCGACCAGCGCGATGTAGATGCGCATACCGAGAATCGCAAGGGTCTCCCGTTGACACGTGATGGCGGCCTTCATCGGCGGCGGACGATCAGGACCGCATTCAGACCGCCGAAGGCGAAGGAGTTCGACATCGCCGCGCGGATTGTGTGGGCGCGGGAGACGTTCGGCACATAGTCGAGATCGCAGGCCGGATCGGCCTCGGTGTGGTTGGCGGTTGGCGGCGCGATCCCGGCGCCGAGCGCGAGCACCGTCGCGGCGAGCTCTATTCCGCCCGCCGCGCCCAGCGCGTGGCCGTGCATCGACTTGGTCGATGAGACCAGGAGCCGTCTGGCGTAGTCGCCGAACACGACGTGGAGCGCCTGGGTTTCGATCGCGTCGTTGGCTTGGGTGCCCGTGCCGTGGGCGTTGACGTAGTCGATGTCCTCGGGCGCAAGCCGCGCATCGGCCAGCGCGGCCCGCATCGCGCCGCTGATGCCGGCCAGCGAGGGTTGGATGATGTCACCGGCGTCGGCCGTCATGCCGAAGCCCGCGAGCTCAGCATAGACTCGCGCGCCGCGTGCGACCGCGGCGGCCTCCGGCTCGAGCACGAACATGGCGGCGCCTTCGCCCAGTACCATGCCGCGCCGGCCGCGCGCGAACGGCCGGCAAGTGTCGTCGGCCATTACGCGCAGCGCCTCCCAGCCCTTCATCGTGCCGAAGGCGAGGCATGCCTCGGTGCCGCCCGTCACGGCGCGCTCGACGGTGCCATCCCGCACCACGTGGAACGCGAGCCCGATGGCATGGGTCGCCGAGGCGCACGCACTCGCGACGGCGAAGGCCGGCCCGGTGAGCCCGAGGTCCATCGTGATGTGGCTCGCCGCGGCGCTGAGCATGAGCCGCGGAATCGTAAACGGGTGCACGCGCGCGGCCTTCTCGCCGTAGACCCGCCAGTAGGCCTCGTCCTGGGTGATCTGGCCGCCGACGCCGCTGCCGATGATCGTTGCAGTTCGGGCCGCGTCATGCGGCACGTGGGTGAGGCCGGCGTCAGCGAGCGCCGAGCGGGCCGCGACGACGCCGAGCTGGGCGAAGCGATCGAGCAGGGCAAGCTGGCTCGGCGCGAAGTGCCGGCTCGGATCGAAGTCCTTGATCTCTGCGGCGATGGAAGTCCGCAGCCCCGCGGTCGGGATGCCGGTGATCGGCCCGATCGCGCTCTGTCCGGAAACGAGTGTTGCCCAAAACGTTCCTACACTGTGGCCAAGGGGCGTCGCGAGCCCAATCCCGGTGATGACGACCCGGCGCACCCGGCACCGGTCACGCGCCGCGCATCGCCGGGCTCATGCCGCCGGCCGCCTCGCTGCGATCGCGCCCTCGACCGCCGCAACGACCTGGGAGACGGTCTCGAACTCCAGACTGCCGGCGGCGGTATTGGCGTTGTAGGGGACGTCGATGCCGAACTTCTCCTCGATCGCGAATACCACCTCGACCACATCGAACGAGTCGAAGCCGATCTCGCTCAACTTGGACTCGGCGGTTATCGTGCCGGCGCCGCGCTTGAGTTTGGTCGCGATGATTTCGATGACGTCGCGCTGAACATCCATGGCGCTGCTCGCGTTCAGGCGCCGGCGAAGGCGTCGATGAGCTTGTTGACATCGCCGGCCCGCTCCATGTGCACCATGTGGCCGGCCCCCGCCAGGCGATGGACCGTGATGCTGGCGGGAAGATGGGCGGCGTGCTCGACCGGCACGATGCGGTCGGCGGTGCCCCAGATGCACTGCGCCGGCGCGGCGAGTTCGCCGAGCCTTGCCGTCAACACCGCCGCCTGGCGCCCGCCGGCGAAGGCGCTACCAGCGATCGCCCGCAGCGCCGCCTCGACGCCATCGATCCGCTTGTATTTCAGCACATCGTTGACCATCTCGGTGCTGACGAGGGCGGGATCGGCGAACAGCTCGGATAGCGCGGCCTTCATCTCCTTGCGCCGGTTCGCCGCGATGAAGCTCTCGATGTAGCCCATGTTGATGTCGGGTCCGAGCCCGGCGGAGCCGATCAGGGTGAGCGAGGCAACGCGCGCTGGCTCGCCCAAGGCCAGCGCCAGCGCGATCGCCCCGCCGAGGGAGTGGCCGACGAGGTGCGCCCGCTCGATTGCACACGCGCCGAGGAAATCGGCCAGCGCGCCGGCCAGCGCGCCAAGGTCGCCTGCGCCCACCGCTTTTGTCGAGCCACCGTGACCCGGCAGATCGAACGCATACGTTGCGCGGCCGGCCGCCACCGCCGGCTGATTGAACAGCCAACTGTTCAGGTTGCCGCCAAACCCGTGGATGAACACGGCGGGCGTTCCGTCCCCCTCGCCGAGCTTGAGGAAACGGAGCGCACGGCCTCCGGCGGTCAGCAGCTCTGGCTGCGGCTCATCGGCCGCGGCCGCGGCGGCGCGAGTGCCGAACTCCGCCTGATAAGCCAAAACGAAGGCGTCGATCTCGGCCTCGGGCACGGCCGCATCGGCGACCACGGCAAGCAATCCCTGCACCGGGATCGCTTCGCCTTCCTTGGCGATGCGTCGCCGGAGCTGCCCGGCGACCGGGCTCTCGAACACGTTGGTGATCTTGGTCGTCTCAATCTCCGCGATCTCATCGCCGACCCGGAGCACCGCGCCTTCGGCCACGTTCCACTGCGCCACCAGCCCCTCGCGCATCGAGAGGCCCCACTTCGGCATCGTTATCGGCTGGATGGCGCTCATCGCTTCGCGGCCAGGACGCCTCGCACGGCCTCTTCGATGCGCGCCGGGGAGGGAATGTAGGCGTCCTCCAGCTCCGGCGCGAAGGGCACGGGCGTGTGCGGTGGCGTGATCATCCGGACCGGGGCCTTGAGCGCGCCGAAAGCGTGTTCGGCGACCAGCGCGGCGATGTCGGTCGCCATATTGCATCGCGGGCTGGCCTCATCGACCACCACCAGCCGCCCGGTCTCGGCGACGCTGTCGAGGATGGCGTCGCTGTCCAAGGGCGAGGTGGTGCGCGGATCAATGACCGTGCACCCGATGCCGTCCTGCTCCAGGCTGTCGGCCACCTGGTTCGCGAACTTCACCATGCGACCGAAGGCGACGATGGTGGCGTCGCTACCCTCCCGCGTCAGGTTGGCCTCGCCGAAGGGGATGGTGTAGGCCTCGTCCGGCACCTCCTCCTCGTCGTCATATAGCGCCTTGTGCTCGAAGAAGACGACCGGATCGTCGTCGCGGATGGCCTGGATGAGGAGGCCCTTGGCCTCATAAGCCGAGGACGGCAGCACGACCTTCAGGCCGGGGATGTGGGTGAAGATTGGGTAGAGGCTCTGGCTGTGCTGGCTCGCGGCGCGGAGCCCGGCGCCGTACTGCGTGCGGATGACCAGCGGGGTCACGGCCCGGCCACCGAACATGTAGCGGAACTTGGCCGCCTGATTGAAGATCTGGTCGAAACACACACCCATGAAATCGACGAACATGAGTTCGGCGACAGGACGCAATCCGGTCGCCGCGGCGCCGGCGGCGGCGCCAATGAAGGCACTCTCGCTGATCGGCGTGTCGAGCACGCGGCCGCGCCCAAACTCCGGCATCAGCCCCTTGGTGACACCCTGCGGCCCGCCCCACGCATCCTGCTCGCCAGGGGCGCCGAGCCCGCCGGAGACATCCTCACCCATGATCACCACGCGCAGATCACGCCGCATCTCATGACGCAGGGCCTCAGAAACGGCCTGGCGGTAAGTCTTGCGCGACATCGAAGCACCTCAGTACGAGAGGTAGACATCAGTGAGCACGTCGGCCGCGCTCGGTTTGGCCGCAGTGCGCGCTTCGCGAACCGAGGTCTCGATCAAGGCCGCGACCTCGCGATCGATCGTATCGACCTGGTCCTTCCCGAGCAGCGCGCTCTCGATGACGCGTTTGCGGAAGCGTTTGAGGCAGTCTTTCTCGGCCCGCAGGCGATCGACCTCGCCCGGGCCGCGGTAGGTTCCGGCGTCGCCCTCGAAGTGGCTGTAGTAGCGGTCGAGCACGACGTGGAGGAGGCTCGGGCCGCCACCACTCCGGGCGCGCGTGATCGCCTCGCCCGCGGCGTCGTGGACGTCGAAGAAATCATGGCCATCGACGCGGCGGGCCGGCAGCCCGAAGCCCTCTGCCCGTTTCAACTGGTCCCCCCCCACCGCCCAACTGCTCGCGGTCGACTCGGCGTAGCCGTTGTCTTCGATCACGAACACCGCCGGCAGCTCCCACACGCGCGCGAGATTGAAGGACTCGAGAGTCGTGCCCTGGTTGGAGCCGCCATCGCCGACGAAGGCTACCGCCACACCGCCGGTCTTCATCACCTTCGCCGAGAGCGCCGCGCCGCAGATCAGCGGCGGGCCGCCGCCGACGATGCCATTCGCGCCCAGCATGCCGCGGCTCAAGTCGGCGATGTGCATCGAGCCGCCCTTGCCGCGGCACAGCCCCTCGACGCTGCCGTACAGCTCTTTCATCATGGCCTTCACATCGCAGCCCTTGGCGATGCAATGGCCGTGGCCGCGATGGGTGCTGGCGATGACATCGCCGTCGCCGAGGTTCATGCACACGCCGACCGCGGATGCCTCCTCGCCGGCGTAGAGGTGAACGAATCCCGGCAGCACACCGGCGGCGAACTCGACGTGGACGCGCTCCTCGAACGCGCGGATGGTCGCCATGTCACGGTAGGCGCGCAAGAGCTGGTCACGGCTGAGCTGCATGCTTCCTCCCTCAGGCTGCCGAATCCCGTTCTTGACTCACTATACGCAAGTGCAGGTCGGTGAGAAAGCTGCTCACCCCTCCGCGCCGCCCTACAATGAACCCATGGCCAAGCTGAGCCGCCGCTTCGCCGGCAATGCCGCCGGTGCGTTCTTCGTTGATACCACCTGCATTGATTGCGACACCTGCCGCGTCATCGCGCCGGCGAGCTTCGCGGAAGCGAACGGCCAGTCCTACGTGCACAGCCAACCCGCGACGGCGGAGGAACGGCACCGGGCGCTCATGGCACTCGTCGCCTGTCCGGTCGGCGCCATCGGCAGCAGTGCCAAGGCGGCGATCACGCCGGCGCGGGCGGCCTTCCCCGAGCGGCTCGCCGGCGGCGTGCATTATTGCGGCTACCCCTCGGAGCGTAGCTATGGCGCCTCGAGCTATCTCATCGTGCGACCAGACGGCAACGTCCTGGTCGACTCGCCGCGCTTCACCCGCCCGCTCGTCGAGCGCATCGAGGCGCTCGGCGGCATCCGCTACATGTTCCTGACGCACCGCGACGACGTCGCCGACCATCGTGCGTATGCACGCCATTTCGGCTGCGCGCGCATCCTGCACGAAGCCGACCTGGTGGCCGAGACCCGCGTCGTGGAGCACTTGGTCGCGGGCGAGGACCCGGTGGTGCTCTCGTCCGACCTCCTCGTCGTGCCGACGCCCGGCCATACCCGCGGCTCGGCGTGCCTCTTGTACGACGAGGCGTTCCTGTTCACCGGCGATCACCTGGCGTGGGACCCGGCCAGCGCCGCGCTCGAGGCGTTCCGCGCGTACTGCTGGTATGACTGGCAGGTGCAGACCCACTCGATGGAGCGGCTGGGCGCATTCCGTTTCACCTGGGTTCTGCCCGGGCACGGCCGGCGCGTCCACTTACCGGCCGCGCGCATGGCCGCGGCGTTGGCCCGGTGCATCGCCGACATGCGGGCAACACCGTAGGCCGCGAGCCAGTGGCCGCATTGCGCTGCGGGTGGCCGATCGGCTAGCCTTGGGACGAAGCGGCGGGCCGTCGCGACGGGCGCCGCACACAGGGAGGAAGCTCATGACGCGTCTGTTCGCGCTGGGTGCGGTGCTCGCGCTCGGCCTGGTGCCCACGCTCGCCTCGGCCGGTTCGGTGCTCGATCGTGTCATGAGCACCAGGACCCTGACGATGTCCTCGGACGCCGAGTACCCGCCGCAATCGTTCCTGAACGACCAGAACGAGATGGATGGGTTCGACGTCGACGTCGCGCGGGAAATCGCGAAGCGGCTCGGCGCCGAGCTGAAGATCGTGACGCCAGGATGGGAGGTCATCACCGCCGGCAATTGGGGCGGGCGCTGGGACATTTCGGTCGGTTCGATGACCCCGACCAGCGAGCGTGCCAAGGTGCTCGACTTCCCGGCCGTCTACTACTACACCCCGGCGTCCTTCGCCGTGCATGCCGACAGCAAGGCTCAAACGGTAGCCGAGCTCAACGACAAGGTGGTCGGCGTGTGCGGCGGCTGCACCTATGAGGCGTACCTCAAGAAGGACCTGGTGCTCGACGCCGGCGGGGTGCCACCGTTCGAGTACCAGGTGACGCCGAAAAAGATCCGCAGCTACGAGACCGACGTCAATGCGTTCGACGACCTTCGGCTCGGTGACGGCGTGCGCCTCGATGCCGTGCTCTCGGCGTTGCCGACGATCCAGGAGGCGATCAAGAACGGCTACCCGATCAGGATCCTGGGCGATCCGGTCTTCTACGAGCCGCTGTCAGTCGCCCTCGAGAAGGGCGACGCCGAATTCAGTGCCAGGCTTGCCGACACTATCGCGGCCATGCACGCCGATGGCACCCTGACGGCGCTGTCCGTGAAGTGGTACGGGGCCGATCTGACCAGAGCCAAGTGAGGGCCTGACGCGCAGAAGGCGCCGGCGTGCTCGCGCCTCTTGCGCTGGCGGAGCGCGGCCCGCTGCGGGCCGTACTGCTGTTCGCGCTTGTCGCCGCGGCGGCGGCGTGGCTCGACCTGCGCGAGAGCCTGCTCGGCCATGCGCTCGCGCCGGCCATCGGCCCGCCCGAAGCCAGCGGCACCTACGGCCGCATCGCCGTCGGCATCGTCCTCGGCGCCCTCATCACGGCCAACCTCGGCCTGGTGCGCATCCTGCCCTTCGCCGCGCAGGTGGTGCTGATCTGGGCCGAGCTGCTCGCGCTGTTCCTCGCCTTCTTCTATTCGTTCGATCTGAGCTACGGTTTCATCGCCGAGCGGCTCGAGTTCCTCATCCTGCAGGGCGCGGTCACCACGATCTACGTGTCGCTGATCGCCATTGTCATCGCCTCGATGATCGCGCTTGCCGCGGCGCTGGCGCGCCTCTCGCGGAGCGGTGTCGCTTACGGCGTGGCCACGTTCTACATCTCGTTCTTCCGCGGCACGCCGCTCCTCCTGCAGGTCTATCTCATCTATCTCGGCCTGCCGCAGCTCGGACTGACCGTTGATGCCGTGCCCTCAGGCGTCGCGGCGCTGAGCCTCTGCTACGGCGCCTACATGGCCGAGATCTTCCGCGCCGGCATCCAGGGCGTTCCGCGCGGTCAGACGGAGGCGGCACTCGCGCTCGGCCTCAGGCGCGGTCATATCCTGCAGCGGATCGTGTTGCCCCAGGCGATGCGGCTCATTGTGCCGCCGACGGGGAGCCAGTTCATCGCCATGCTGAAGGACTCCTCGCTGGTCTCGGTGATGGGCGTGTGGGAGTTAATGTTTCTGGCTCGCACGCAGGGGCGGTCTGAGTTCAAGCACCTCGAGATGCTGATCACTGCGGCGGTGATCTACTGGGTCATCTCGATGGGCTTTGAGCTTGTGCAGGCGCGGCTCGAACGCCACTTTGGCAGAGGCGTGCAGCGCTGAACCGAAGAGAGGAGCCATGACCGAGGCGCCGAAGAACCTGGTGCGGACGCGCGAGCTGAGTCCGTAAAGCGGCATCCGCGGCCGGCACCCGCTCAACCCGCAGTCGGAGATGCAGCTCCTGGACGACGCCGGAGGGCAGCGCATGTCGTTCGCCGAGTGAGCGGGCATCGACCGCACCCCACCCCGAGTCTGAGGGGCGCGTGACCGGGCTCGACGGACTGCTCGGCGAGATCCGGGCGTGCCGCGCGTGCGCGGCGCATTTGCCGCTCGGCCCGCGACCGGTGGTCGTGGCGTCGGCATCGGCACGCGTGGTGATCGTCGGCCAGGCGCCGGGCACCAAGGTCCATCGCTCTGGCATCCCCTGGGACGATGCCTCGGGCGACCGCCTGCGGAGCTGGATGGGGATCGACAGGGCGATGTTCTACGACCGCGGGCGCGTCGCGATCATCCCGCAGGGCTTCTGCTATCCCGGACGGGGCAAGGGCGGCGACCTGCCGCCACGGCCCGAGTGCGTGCGCCTCTGGCACCCGCGGCTGTTCCCGCTCCTGCCGCGGGTGGAAATGCTCGTGCTGGTGGGGAGCTACGCCCAGACCTATCATCTCGGGCCGGCGGCCAAGCGGAGCCTGACGGAAACGGTGCGGGCGTGGCGCGACTATCTGCCGCGCTACCTGCCACTGCCGCACCCGTCGTGGCACAACAACCGCTGGCTTGCCGACAACCCCTGGTTCTCTGCCGAGACGGTGCCGGCGTTCCGCGCCGCCGTGGCGCGGCTCATCGCGGCCTGACCGCCCCCTACGGATAGGGCTCCTTCTTCACGTTGAAGGTCACCGACACCCGCGCGGTCCGGCCGGTGTAGGGGTGCATGATCAGGCCGGGCTCAGGGTGGATGACGTAACGCATCGGGATCGAGGCGCGATAGAAGCTCATCGGCGCCGCCACGTTCGGGTTGAACAGGGCAAGCTTGCCGCTCTGCGGGTTCTTCGGGTCCACCGCGCCGGGATCGACATAGTAGGCGCCCGACCAGGTCGAGCCGGGGTGGCTGTGGCTGCGATGGAAGTCGCCCTTGTGATAGATGTTCGACCACGTGGCGACCGACCAGTGGGTGCGCTCTTCGGGGCGGTAGAGCGCGAAGAGCTGCTGGGTGGCATGGCGTACCACCTCGATCACCCGGGCCAGCAGGGGCGCCGCCGCCCTGCCGGCCCAGCCGTGGTAGTCTTCTCTCGACTGCCAGCCGCCCGAGGCGGTGGAGGCGGTGGTCGGCGCGCGACGCGACTGGCGCACGATGGCGCGCTTGAAGGTACGGTTGAGGTCGCCGCTGTCGGGCTACACGTATTTCAGGATCGGCGTGGTGAAGAGGTGGATCAACCGTTCGTCGGCAAGGCTCATTGGCGTGGCCTCCGCTCTGCCACAGGTCCCGCGGCGGCCCGCCTGGGCGCCGTCGCGCAGGCATTAGAGCGCAGAACCGGTAAATGGTTATGGTGGGATCGCGTCCAGGGCCGCTGGGTGCGCTCGTTCTCGTCTGGCTCACGGCGTGTGGGCCCGTGGTCGAGCCGGGGCCCGCGGCGTGGGTGACGCCAAGCCTCGGAGCGGATGTCTTCATCGGCCCTGGCGGCGCCCGGCCACTCCGGGTCTGGGCGGCCGCCGACCCGCGCGCGGTGATGCTGGCGTTGCACGGTTTCAACGACTACAGCAACGCCTTTGCCGCCCCCGCCGCGTGGTGGGCGGAGCAGGGCATCACCACCTACGCGTACGATCAAGTCGGCTTCGGCGGCGCCGCGAGCGCCGGCAGATGGCACGGCACCGCCGCCTTGGTCGCGGACCTCTGCGTCGCGGCCCGCTTGGTTCAGGAGCGCCACCCGGCGACGCCGCTCTACCTCCTGGGCGAGAGCATGGGCGGCGCCGTGATCTTGGTCGCTGCGGGCGGTTCGGTCTGCCCCGCGCTCCGCCCGGCCGGGATCGTCCTGGCCGCCCCGGCGGTGTGGGGGCGCGAGACCATGAGCCCCTTCTACCAGGCCGCGCTGTGGCTGGGTGCACACCTCGCGCCGGGCGTTCGGGTCACCGGGCGCGGGCTCGGCATTACTCCTTCCGACAATCGGGCGATGCTGCAGGCGCTGGCGGCCGATCCGCTGGTCATTAAGGAGACCCGTGTCGATGCGGTGCACGGCATTGTCGATCTGATGGATGAGGCGCTGGCGCGCATTCCCTCGGTCCGGTTGCCGTCGCTGGTCCTCTACGGCGCGCACGATGAGATCATTCCGCCGGCGCCGACGCGCGTCATGCTTGCCCGGTGGACCGGGCGGCCGCGGTTTGCCTACTATCGCGACGGCTACCACATGCTGTTGCGCGACCTCCAGGCCGAGACGGTATGGCGCGACATCGCGGCCTGGCTCCGCGACGCCCGTGCGCCATTGCCTTCGGGCGCCGACATCGGCGGCGTGCAGGCCTTCACCAACGGTGGCCCGAGCAAGTCTTAGGGGGGAACGTGGAGAACATCCGGATCGATCAGGAGCGGCTGTGGGCGAGCCTGATGGAGATGGCGCGGATCGGCGCCTCGGCCAAGGGCGGGGTGTGCCGCCTTGCGCTCACCGACCTCGACCGCCAGGCGCGCGAGCTCTTCATCCGCTGGTGCCGCGAGGCCGGCTGCGCCGTGACCATCGACCGCTTCGGCAACATCTTCGCCCGCCGCCCGGGCCGCGACGATGCCCTGCCCGTGGTCATGACCGGCAGCCATCTCGACAGCCAGCCGACGGGGGGCAAGTTCGATGGCGCCTACGGGGTGCTCGCCGGGCTCGAGGTCATCCGCACGCTCAACGATGTCGGCTACGAGACCGCGGCACCGATCGAGGTCGTGGTGTGGACCAACGAGGAGGGCTCGCGGTTCTCCCCACCCATGGCCGGCTCGGGCGTCTTCGCCGGGCACTTCGATCTCGCCTATGCCGAGAACCAGACCGATGAGGCCGGCGAGACGCAGGGCGGGGCCCTCGCCAAGATCGGTTTTGCCGGTGACGCGCCCGTCGGCGGCCGCCCCATCGGCGCCTACTTCGAGGCGCACATCGAGCAGGGCCCTGTGCTCGAAAGCGAGGGCAAGCTCATCGGCGTGGTAACGGGCGCGCAGGGTCAGCGCTGGTACCGCGTGTGTGTCACCGGCTTCGACGCCCATGCCGGGACCACGCCGATGCCGCGGCGCAAGGACGCGCTGCTCGGCGCCGCGCGCATGGTGGCCGCCCTGAACGAGATCGCGCTGGCGACCCCGCCCGACACCTGCGCGACGGTCGGCGCGCTCCACAGCCATCCCAACTCGCGCAACGTCATTCCGGGTCGTGCGGAGTTCACCGTCGATCTGCGCCACCCCGACGATGCCGTGCTGGCCCGGCTCGACCGCGAGGTGCGCGCGCGGTTCACCGCGATCGCCGAGGAGCTCGGGCTCGCGGTCGCTATGACCCAGGACTACTACGCCGAGCCGGTGCCGTTCGCACCGGCGTGCACCGCCGCGGTGCGGGCGGCGGCCGAAGCCGCCGGCTACAGCCATCGCGACATCATCAGCGGCGCTGGCCACGACGCCGTGAACATCGCGCGCATCGCGCCGGCCGGAATGATCTTCATCCCGTGCACGGACGGCATCAGCCATAACGAGGTCGAGGACGCGCGCCCGGACCACGCGGCAGCGGGCTGCAACGTCCTGCTCGCGGCGATGACCCGCCTCGCGGACCGCGCCTGACGTCAGGGAGGACACTACGATGCCCCAGCAGCCGATCATCCCGTCGGGGGCCGGCAAGCCGCTCGCCCCCTACTCGCTTGGCACGCGCGCCGGCCGCACCGTCTATGTCGCCGGGACGGTACCGGTCGATGCCGAGGGCAACACCGTGGCCGTGGGCGACGTGCGGGCACAGACGCGCCATGTCCTCGAGACCATCCGGCGGGTGATCGAGGCGGCCGGCGGCTCGCTCGCCGACGTCGCGTTCAATCAGGTCTTTCTCAAGGATTACGCCGACTACGCGGCGATGAACGAGGTCTACGCCACCTATTTCCCGGCCAATCCGCCGGCGCGCTACTGCATCAAGGCCGAGCTCGTGCGCCCGGAGTTCCTGATCGAGATCGCCGCGACCGCCTATCTCGGCGAGTAGCTGACACAGGTTAAGGTCGCTTCACCGCCAAACGGTCATCAAGAGCCATGCGCGGGCTGTTGGCGGCACTCTTCATCGTGATCTCGGCGAGGCCGGCGCTGGCCGACTGGAAGGACGAGGTGGCCGACCAGCTCATGCACGAGGTGCACTGCGTCGTGCTCTTCTACACCGATGTCGTCGAAGAGGGCGCCGAGGGGGAGCTGACGGTGTTCGCCCGCGCCCACTGCGAGGACTAGCGCGCCTTCGACATCTCGCGGCGCGGCTCGGACGGGCCGTTCGTCATCCGCCCGTGCGGCCAGGTTGCCTGCTAGGGTCTCGGACCCCGGTCGCCGCCCTCGTCTATTCCTCTTGGCCGTGCTCGCCGGGCTCGTGGTCTGCTTGCGCATGATCGGCGTGCTCGCCCTCGCCCGGGCGCAGCGTCCGAAACTCCTCCGGTCGCGATTCGCGGCCGACGATCACCACGCCGCGCATCCCCGCCGCCTCATGCGGGTGGCAGTGGTAGGCATAGGTGCCCTCGCGCTCGAAACGATGCGACCAGCTCTGCCCGCGTGCATCGAGGCGTGGCGACATGAACGGCTCGGTGCCCTCGGGGATGCGATTGGGGTAGGCGACGACGTCGTGCTCGTTGTCGGGGTCGTCGTGCACCCAGCGCACCGTGTCGCCCGGCTCGATCAGCAGCCGGTCGGGGACATAGAACAACCTGCCCTCCTCCTCGTCGAAGACCATCCGCACCTCGTACTCAGCGGCCTGCGCCGCGAAGGGGGTGGCGAGCGCGGCGAGCACGATCAGGGGCGCGATGAGAATCATGTGTGGGCTCCCCGTTGCGATCAGTGTCGGTGTGATGGTGCGGGATCGCCGGCATCGGCCGGCTCGGGCGCGCTCGGGGCGGCAGTGATGGCCGCGCAGCGTGCCCGGGTTGCTTCGTCCATGAGAGTGCGCCGGCTGGCAAGCAGGGCCCGGCACCGTTCAGCATCGCCGATATCGCCCGCGGCAACGAACATCGGGCCGTCGCCGCTCGGCAGCATCTCCCACCGCTCCGCCGCCGGCGCGGGCGCTCCGCGGTCCGCGTAGGTCCAGTTGCCGCCGCCCGCGGCTTCGCCGTGCGCGCTGTGGTCCATCATCTCGGCCGACCACGACGGGGCGCCCGCGGCCAGAAGCGCCGCGAGGACGAGAGGCGGCGTGCGCGTCATTCGGGGCATGGCAGTCTCCGCTTCAGTGGGCCCGGGTCGCCGGGCCGGGGTTCAGGATGTCGTGCTCGAGCTCGAGAATGGAGCCGCGCTGGCCGACCGACTCGTTGAACGTGCCGGACAGCGCAAAGGTCAGCCCGATCAGCACCTCTTGGGTCGTGTCGGCGCCGATGGCGGCGGCGAGACCATCGCCGCTGTGCTCGAACCGGTACTGCCCGACAAGATCGATGCCGCTGCCGAGGCGATAGGCGAACGACGGCACCAGCGCGACGCCATACGCCTCGTCGCGATCGGTGAAGTCGCGCCAGGCGAAGGCGACGCCGGCCTGCCAGCGGGTCTGCAGGAAGGGGCGCGCCGCGTACGTCAACGCGCCGGCCAGCGCGTAGCGGCTGGCCGGGGCGCGCTCGACCGCGCTTGCCAGACCGCCGACATCCTCGCCCGCGACATAGAGTCCCTGGGCGTGCACCACCCAGCTCGCCTCGGGGTCCTCGCTCAGGTTGTAGGCGAGGCCGGCGACGGCGGCGGGGATCCAGTGCTCGCCCGGCGCGCCGACGGCCGCGGCCCGCTGCACATCGAGGAGCAGCCCGGCGAAGCGCAGCCCACGGTCGAACTTCACCGCCGCCGGCAGCTCGTAGCGCAGCGCGAGGGCGCCGCCATTCGGCGCGTTGGTGCTGGTGCGCTCGGGATCGGCGAGGTTCTGGAGATCGGTCTCCGCCCGCGCCGTCAGCGCGGCGCCGAGCGACCAGCGGCCGGCGCCGAAATAGGCGGTACCGGAGAGCAGGCCGCCATAGACCTGGAACTCCTCGCCTTCGGCATTGAGGTGGGCGTTGGCGACGTGGCTATAGTCGAGGAGGTCGTCGTCACGGATCGTCGGGAGCTGCACCAGGGTGTTGGGCAGGTTCGTCCGTCCGATCAGAACCTCGCCCGCCGGTCCCCCGGTCCCGACAAAGAGCTGATGCACGAACAGCCCGTCCTCGAAGTCGCTGTCGTCGTCGGGCAGCACCAAGCCGAACGTCGCAAAGCCGTAGTCGAGGTCGCGGTACAGGTACTTGGCGGCGTTGATGAGGAGCGCCGAGTCGGAGATGTCGATCAGGCTGTCCTGGTCGCTGCCGCCGCCGGCAAGCTCGGTGGCCTGGTGGCTCGGCGTGGCCAGGAGCCTCCCGCCGAGCGATAGCTCGGGCGGCACATCGGGGTCGAGCTCGAGCGCCCGGGTGCCCGGCGCCAGCAGCGCCAGCGCGGCGGCGAGCAGGAAGGGGCGGAGCGATGCCATCGCGGCCTCCTACTGGTTGACCGAGATCGACGGGACGTAGGGCGGATTCTCGAGGTCTTCGTATTCGAGCATCGTGATCATCCCGCCCGGGTAGATGCCGTTGTTGCGCGTGTTGAGTTCCTTGTGGTCGTGAAAGTCCCAGAAGCCCGGGTTGTTGCCGTGCACGATGAGATCGACCGTCTTGCCGGGCGTAACCGGAACGGTGTTGAGCCGCAGTGGCTGGGGCAGCGGGTTGCCGTCCTCGGCGACCTTCCAGAACTGATGGCCGTGCAGATGCATGTGGTGGTCGAACACACCGCCGTTGATCAGCCGGACCCGAATGTTCTCGCCGCGCCGGATGTAGAGGTGCTCGGTGGTGACGGTGGCCGGGTAGCTCTTGCCGTTGATCGCGAAGAAGGTCGGCTTGATGTCGGTGACCTCGGCGTTGCCGCGCGTGTAGGGCGGCCGCCAGCCGGCCTCGATCGCCTGCAGGAACGCCTGGTAGTTGGGGAAGAAGGCATGCGTGAGCGGGCTCAGGCGGCGAAGCGCCATCAGCTTGTTGACCCGCTTCATGCCGCCCAGCAACTCCTCCATGTGGCGGCGGGTGAAGTTCACATCGAACGCCTCGAGCACCAGCACGTAGTCGCGCTGGTAGGGGAACATGGCCCTGACCGGGTCGTCCGGCGTGTCGATGATGAAGGCGCCGTGGAGCGCCGACATCATGTGCAGCGGCGTGCCCCAGTGGCAGTGGTATAAGCGCGTGCCGTGCGGTCGGGCCTGGAAGCGGTAGACGAAGGTCTCCTCGGGATGGATCGGGTCCTGCGTCACCATCGGCACTCCGTCCATGGTGTAGATGACGTCGACCCCGTGCCAGTGGATGGTGTGCATCTCCGGCGTCCGGTTGCGCGCCACGACCTTGATCCAGTCGTTCTCCTGGACCCGGAACATCGGCCCCGGCACCTGGCCGTTGAACGCAAAGCACGGGAAGCGCACGCCGGGCAGCAGTTCATGCTCGGTGAGGACGAAATCGAGCCGGAACTCTCGGTAGCTCACCTCGTCATCGCTCGGCGCGCCCGGCGCCGGTGGGTGTGCGCTCGGCGCCGCCGCCTGCGGGCGCCGCGGGTCTCGTGGTCATGGTGCTCTCCGCCCAATGCGATCCGACCGCCGCGCGCCGGGCGCAGCGGGTCCGGCCGAAGCCGGAACGAGGTGCCGCTAGAGGCGGAAGCGGGGCGGCCCGTGCGGGGTTATCAACCCGGCGGCCAGCCGATCGCTCTGCTGCGCGGCGAAGTACGCCCCGGCATCGAATGCGAGGTCGGCGTCCGGCAAGATCGACAGCGCCGCGCCGCAGAGGCCGTCACAACGGCACGGATCGGGCGGGCAGGGCACGCCATCCGGTGCGACGCAGTCGTGGCTCGGCATCGCGTCGGCGGCGACGACGCCGGCAAGGGCCGTCCCCCACGGCGGCGCGCCCCAAGCCGTGACCGCCGCGGCGAGAACGCCGAGCACGAGGAGAGCCCATGCCAACCGAACCATGCCCCTCCCTACCGCACTACCCCGCTGGAACGTCAAGCCCTCACGCGCGGACAAAGATGGGGCGGGCCGAACACCCGCCCCGCAGGCTCAGGGAGGATCGGCGGGGATCAGCTACACCCCGTGGTGGCGCCGCAGGTGTTGCACTTGAGGCAGGTGCCGTTGCGCACCAGCGTGAAGTTGCCGCA